>JAGHAW010000151.1 GCA_021161305.1 Sulfurimonas sp. | reverse complement strand
GATATAACTACTTCTCTTTATACTGCTTTATATTTTGCTTGTATAGATTGGAATGGTAATATTAATTTAGAAAAAGATGGTATTTTATATCAATTTCTAGTTGGTGGAAATGGGGGAATTACCGCACGAGGATTTTATTATGATACTAAACCAACTGATTTCGATGAGTTCGATGCTTTAGTACCAAAATCATTAACTGATAGCTTTAAAACTTTTGAACATTCGAAATATTTTAGAATTTATAAATCTAGTTCAGTAAGCCCACGTGAAGTCGCTCAAGATGGGTTGTTTTTAGTCAGAGGAGATCTAAATGCTAAAGCTGAATTTGGGACAGGTTTTAAATTTAGAATTCCAGCAGAGGCTAAAATGCATATCTTGAAACAATTATGGAGAGCAGGATATACACCAGAACGGATGGTAAGAGGGGAAAGAGGTGTTAAAGCAAAAGAAAATCTTGGTAGTATATTAGGTTTAAAATAGCTTATAGAGATGATATAGCTACTTTTCGTAGCCGTATCATCTATTACCTAATCATAGCGTTCTTTAAATCATCATCGGTAGGATTAATATACCTCATAGTTGTATTGACATCAGAGTGACCTATAAACTTTGAAATTATCTTTGTATTAATCTGTTTAGCCCCCATCTCAGTTATAAGTCCTTGTCTAAATGAGTGGGAGGTATAACCGTTACCTAGAATCTCTTTCATCTTTGAATTGACCTGTTTGATAAATACATCACAATTGATACCTGTTCTCCCAGATTTAACTGAACCTTTAGTTATAACTCTTGCTTTAAGGTCTGTTGTATCATCTACACTGAAAAGCTTAACTATCTGTTTCTTAAACTCATCTCCTAGAAAGAGTTTTCTCTCACTTTTGGTTTTTGGTAAAATTAATTTAGTACGCCCCTGCTCTAACAACTCTTTAATATGAAATAGTCTCATCTGTTGAAGTTCATTAAGCCTTAATCCTGTGAAGTAAAGAATACTAAAAGTTCGCAGTAGATTTTGTTTGGTGGTTTTTCTAAGAGTATCATCTCCTCTCACAGCATTCATCAGTTTTTTGTATTCAATTTCTGTAACTGATTCCTTTATCATTTTGATAGTTTTTTTCTTTTGCACTGTAAACCTCCGTTTACATACCTAGATTGGCATAAATTATGATGTTTTCTATTTCCTTGGTCTTGGAGACACTTAATAAAGCCATATAACCCTATAAACGACATAAACTATATAGGTTTATGTCGTTTTAATCATCTCTAATCCTTCACAACATAAACTCAATTGCTTCTCTTGCACTTCCCGTACAGTGACCACCATCTATAATATATTTATCAAGATAATCTCCATTTTCATCTCTTTGATTACAAGAGTAAATATTTATAATATAGCCTTTATCACACGACTCAAAAATCTTATAGTAAAAATCATTGAAAATGAAGTCAGCTGTCTCACCATTATTGAGTATGTTTGCAAAATCGTTAATTGCTGTAACACTCATCTCATCTGTTTTCATCTTCGCTCTTTTTGATTATGCTAAATACTGTAGGAGTGAATGATAAATCTCTTTCAATAGCTAAACCTAACGGACCATGAATAGACTCTAGCTCTTCAAGAGTAAAGTAACCAAGTTCTGACTCTAAGCCCTGCACATATCCGTAACAAGTCTTAGCATCAGCTTTTGAGAACTCTATTATGAACCAAGTCCAATTAGAGTCTGGAGTAAAGAGTTTTATATATAGCATAGGATTAAGTTGCCCTTCTGTCTCATAAAGGTCTGGTATATCACTCAGTAGTGTTTGTGGAATAAGTTTACTCATAGTGTACACCATCCTTACAAGCGATAGCACCTAAAGTTATTCCTATAGCTAAACCAATTAATAGGAAGTTTCTCTTTAAAGGTCCTTTATAGATATTTCCCTCCATTATGCTGCCTCTTGTTGCAGAGCTTTGTACCACATTTTAGTAGCACCATCCCATCTAAATCCACAAGCTTTAATACTATCTTTTTTAGAGAAGATATCATCACCTAGAACAACAAGATTTTGACCCTGTTCCATTATAGTTAGACCTATGGCATAAAGTGATGAAAAATCATTTGGATTATGAGAGTGTTGTACCTGTTGTGTTTGTTGTTGATTTGCTTGTGAGTACGGCTGTGGTTGTTGCAGTTGCTGTACGGGTTGTTGCTGATAATTCTGATTTATGTTCGGTGACTTGCTATAGAGGTCATTCCCAAACTGTCCACCTAGTGAACGAAGTGATCTCTTAAGAGAATCAGAAACAGCACTCTTAGAAGCATTATCTATTGCATCTCCTATCGTTCTAGCTGTTCCTGTACCTACACCAGTATCTTCTCTCTCTATGAAATTTCTTTGAGCATCATAAATCTTGACTTTTACTATTGCACTAAAAGTAATTACATGGTTACCATTCTGATTAGTTTCTCTTGCAACTTCTTCAAGTCTAGTTATTGTGTAATCCCACATGTAGTTAAAAATAGTGTTAGCTACATTAATAATATCATAAGTTTCTAAGTACTTAAAGCTCATGCCTGCCTTGTCTATGGTCTTTATACGACTTTCATCCAAGTTATACGATAGTGCTTTAATTTGATTTTCTGATAACATCTCATACCCCTCTATGCTGCTATTGATATTGGCTCATCTTGAGCAAGTGTTTTTCGTTTGTTGATACGGATATTTGCAGGTTTATGTACTAGTTCAATCTTCATGTCTGCATACTGCTCAACTTCGTGCCTTTGGTCTGCTGATAGCAAAGCTTTTTCAATTGCTTCTTTATCAATTTCTACTTTGAAGTACCCAGCATTAAGTAATGCATCTGCATCAAGTATTTCTAATTTAGCTACACTTTTATCTGTTGGTTTTGAAGCTGTGATACTAGAGATTGCTAAACCCTCAAGTTTACTTACACCAAGAGAGATAAGAGCATTTGAAACTTCTACCTTTGCATAGGTTTTTGCTAGCTCAAGTTGCTTTTTCAAACTTGACAATAACTTCTGTTGCTCTTTTATGTAATCAATCTTTACTTCTATACTTGTAAATACCTCTGCTACACGATCAGCTTTTGCGAATGAAGAAATAGTTGGTGCCTGTAGGATGTTCATCACACTTTGGTTAAACCACTCTTTACTTTGTATTGTTCCAGTGTGAAGTGCAACTAAATCTTGCTCTAATTGTGAAGGTTGTTTTGTTAAGTTTTGCATAGTGTTTCTCCCTGTTATGCTACTAAAGCTTGTGCTTCAGGTTGTTTGATTTGGTAAATTCTTTCTGCTAAGTTCCATAAATTAGAATTAATTTCATAGTCCTTTGTTAGTGAGCTTATTTCCCGAGAGGTTGAGAATTTTCTACCAGTATTTGTATTGATACCAGTAATAGAATCAGGCTTCAAAATGTTATTCTGAATGACATTCATCACAGTATATAAACTAGTGTCTCTCTTATCAGCATCAATTTTTGGGATAAGTAGCTTTTGATAATCTACATCCAAATGAGATTCCCATCTAAGACTTGCTGATAGTTTTGCAAAAGTATCCATCTCTTGCTCATTTAGAATCAGAGAGGAGAATGCTTTTATCTTCTCTTCTAACTGAGGTTTATACTCAGCTATCTTTTGAATAATACCTGCTAGATTTTCATCTAAATTTCCTATGTGTTTGAGTGTAAACTTTTCGTATGTATCCCCACAGACTAATGAATTTTCACATACATAGCGATACACACCAATCGATATAGAGAAAATTTTAGTTCGGTCTAAACTATTAAATATTAAAAGTTCAACTACATTCTCTTTTTGAGAGATTAAATCCTCAAATTTCTTTAGTCTAATGCAATGAACAGTCTTGTCTTTTCTCTTTTCATCATCTGTATGAGCAACTTGTACAGAAGTGGGATACCAGTTGTATTTATCTCTTAACTCTTTAATTACATCTATAGTTTTTATTACAGAATATTTTTCTGATGCATCTTCGTGTGGATCAGTTTGATATAGAACTGGATAGTTCATAAGTTCGGTTTCAGATAGTGGTAATTTTGACATTTGTATTCTCCATTTTGTATTTAATTTATTTGGTTAAAAGCCTATGGCTAAAACTTTAGTCGTCAATATTTTCCTTAATAACGGTTCCAATGGCTATGGCTATTGTTAATAAAGTTCCTATAGGTAGCATTCTTAAGCACCTCCTTTTAGTATTTTTTCAAGTATCTTTTGGGGTATAGAAAAGAACATCATATCTCTTGGTTCTATAATCATGGCAATCCTTTCAGTGACGATTTATTTAAAGTATATTATTACTTCTACTTATATAATATATGGTTATAAAGGCGTGGAAACTCGTGTATTTAGTATTAATTACTATTTCGGAAATTTGAAAAGTAGACGATATTCTCCTATAATTATAAAAAGAGGATAATTAATGACAATCGATATTTTAAGCGACTTACATCTTGATTTTTATTTTAAGCCATCTTTAGCAACTAATGAAAATGTTTTATCTTTTTTTAGACCTATTTTTACAAATAATAAGACTAGAGAGATTGGAGATGTTTTAATCATTGCAGGCGACATCGGACACTACAATGAGCAAAATATAGAAGTCTTGAAAATCTTTCAAAAAGAGTTTTACAGACACATTATTTGTGTACTTGGAAATCATGACTATTATCTAGTTGATAGTGAAGCAAAATATACTTTTGAAAATGACTCTTTTAAACGAGTGGAAGATATGCGAAAGCTTATAAATGAAGAGAAAAATATGTACTGTTTAGATGGTGAAGTTATTGAAATAGAGGGAATTAGATTTGGTGGAGCAGATAGCTGGTATGATGATGTTTATGTAAAAAGATACTATCCTCAGTTTGACAGTAACCATATTAATTTACTTTGGAAGGGAAATATCAACGACAGCAGGCTAATCAAGGGGATTAACAGGTTTGATGATATATCTAAGTTAGAGACACAAAAGCTTGAAGAAATCTATCAAAATTGCGATGTTATGATTACTCATGTCAATCCATCCATTGATGAAGAACATATTAACGAAAAATATCACAATAGCCCTATTAATACATTTTTTACATTTGATGGTAGTAAGTTTTATAAAAATGGTTCTATGAAATACTGGGTCTTTGGTCATACACATGATGAAATAGAATATGGGATGGAAAATGTGAGGTTTTTATGCAACCCTCTTGGTTATCCAAATGAAAGTCAATATGGAGATAATATTAAGATGAAAAGCTTTTTAGTTAGTTTATAATGAAAAATGGATAAAGTCCAAAATTAGAATATATAACTACAATAATGTTGTAAATTTATCTTTTATTTATAAAAAAGAAGATACTATATCTCTAATTAAATAAAAAGAGATAATATAAAATGAAAATAAAAACAACTAAGGCACTGACAGCAGAGAAAGAAAACTTTAAAGAATTTAAACTAGAAGACTCTTCTTCATCTAAACTTGAGTTTACATATAATGG
>JAGHAW010000098.1 GCA_021161305.1 Sulfurimonas sp. | reverse complement strand
GGGAGAGTGCTGACTTTATCGCTAGACGACTTGTGATTTTAGCTAGTGAAGATATAGGTAATGCCAACCCTCAAGCACTAACTCTGACAACCTCTACCATGACAAGCGTTAGTAAAATAGGCTATCCAGAATCTAGAATCATCCTTGCCCAAGCAGTAATCTATCTCTGTGCTTCACCAAAGTCCAACTCCTCATATTTAGCTATAAACAAAGCTTTAAAATATGTACAAGACGGCACTATACTTGAGATTCCAAACAATATAAAACCAAAAAACCAAAACTATCTATATCCTCATGATTTTGGTGGCTTCGTAAAACAAAACCATCTCTCAAAACCACTGAAATTTGTTGAGTTAAAAAGTATTGGTTATGAAAAAAAAATGAAAGAATGGTTGCAAAATATTAGTAATTTTAGTTAATTTTTGCTATGATTGAGGATAATTATAATTAAAAAGGGGTTTTAGATGGAAATATCTTCATCAGCTAACAGTGTTACAATCAGAGGAAATATAAAGAGTGTTAATGACTTTCAAATGATAAAAGCGTCTGTTGACAAAATCGCACACAATAATCAAAGCATCACTATAAATATCATAGATTCTCTCTCTATAACATCTTCTGTTATTGGTTATCTTAATAAACTTGTACTAAAAGACGACATTGCATTAAGTTTAAAGGTAGGTAACCAACAGCTTATAGATCTGCTAAATGATTTACATCTCTCATCTACTTTCAGGGCGAGAAAAGTATAGAATGAGTATTAAAAATAAACTAAATCTTATTATGGTAATGGTTGTAGCTTTTGCCATAATAATCGTAGGACTTACCATAAATAAAGCTCTTGATGATAGGACATATATAGCTCAGGCAAAAGAGTTAAGTATTCTTTCACAAAAATTAAGTCTTTTAATTCATGAGACACAAAAAGAGAGGGGTGCGAGTGCTGGTTTTCTTGGTTCTAAAGGTAAAAAATTTATAGAAATACTACCTAAACAGAGAATCTTAACAAACACAAGAAACTCTGAGTTAAAAACATATATCAATAAATTGGATTTAAATTCTTTCTCTTCTGAATTAAGGTTAGAGATAAAAGCATTTAAATCTGATATGAGTAAAATAAATCAGGTTCGATCACAAGTAGATACACTTAGTATAAGCGTAAAAGATGAAGTTACCTACTATACCAAAATGAATGCAAAAATTTTAAACATTGTTGCCCTAACTGCAAAACTGGCAAACACGCAAGAACTTGTAAAAGCTTTGGATGCCTACACTAACTTTTTAAAATCTAAAGAGAGAGCAGGAATAGAGAGAGCTGTATTAAGTGGTACTTTTGCAGCAGACAGTTTTGGCAGTGGCATGTTTGCTAAGTGGATTACCTTAGTTGCAGAACAAAACAGCTACCTCGATTCTTCTTTGGCTATGGCAAATAGTAATTTGAAAGATTTTTATAAAAGTAAGATGAATTCACCTGTTATTGATGAAGTAAACAGTATGAGAAATATTGCAAGAACAAACGCTATTACAGGTGGTTTTGGTGTAGATAGTGTAATTTGGTTTAAGACTATCACAAAGAAAATCAACCTTTTAAAGAAGGTAGATGATGAAATCTCAAAACAAAACACTCTTTTGCTAGAACAACTTGAATCAGATTCTAAAATGAGTGCAACTGTAACAGTAGTTAGTTATACTGCTTTTGCGTTTATCATGTTTCTTGTTATATTTACTATTGGAAGAGGGGTAAATAGAAGTGTTAGCGAGAGCTTACAACAGATAAAATATATTTCACAAAACCAAGATTTATCAAAACCAATCTCTTCCAAAAATTCCAGTGATGAGATAGCAGATATTTCAAATGCTACAAACAATATGATAGAAGCTTTTAAGGCAGGGATAACCTATGCTATAGATGTTTCAGTTACAACATCCGACGAGAGTAAAAAATTAAATATTGTAGTAGAAGAACTTTCTATAAATAGCAATGAAGCAGATATGAAAATAACAACTATAAACTCTTTAGTTTCTGAAGTTGGGGAAAGACTTGATGCAGTTGAAGAGGCTTCTATCACAGTTACAGAAGATTTAGATACTACTTTTTCTGTTTTAGGTAATTTTGTAACGGAACTAAGTAGCGTTGTTGCTTCTATCGAAGAGGGAAGTGAACATCAACAAGATTTAGTTCAAAAAGTATTTTCTCTAACTAAACAGGCAAAAAATATTAAAGATGTTCTTGCTATTATCTCTGATATAGCAGATCAGACAAATCTACTGGCTTTAAATGCTGCTATAGAAGCAGCTCGTGCAGGTGAACATGGTAGAGGTTTTGCAGTTGTTGCTGATGAGGTTAGAAAATTGGCTGAGAGAACTCAAAAATCTCTTAGTGAAATTAGTGCAAATGTAAACCTCATAACACAAAATGTTGTAGAGATTTCCGGAGAAACAGACAAAACATCACAAAATATGCAACATATTGCAAACTCTGCACAAGAGCTAATTGTATCTTCAGAGAAAACTAAAGAAAATTTATCAACTACAAAAGACAAATCAACTGATGTTATGCATCAAAGTACATTTATCGCTACAAAAACAAAAGAGTTGATTGATAATATGGATGAGATGATAGAACTGTCTTCTAAAAACACTGCACTTAGATCTTCAGTTGAAGATGCTGCAACAACTCTAGCAAACGATGCTATTCAGCTCAAAGAAACTCTTAGTAGATTTAAAGTCTCATGAAAATTGATTTAGAACGACAAAATCAGACATTAGAATATTTGAAATCTTTAACACTTTTATGTGTTGAAGATAATGAGGATGTGAGAGTCTCCTACAAAGTTATTTTTGAAGGGCTAGTTGAGAAACTTATTTTTGCAGTGGATGGAGAAGATGGATGTAAAAAATTTATAAATGAAGAAATAGATTTTATCATCACAGACTACCGTATGCCAAACTTAAATGGCTTGGAGATGATTAAAGAGATACGGAGTGTTAATAAAGATATTCCTATTATTTTAGTTACCGCCATAGATGATAAAGAAATTATTATAAATGCACTTAAGCTTCATGTAAATAACTTTATTCAAAAACCTGTTGAATATGACCAGCTATTAGAAGTTTTACTAGATAGTTCAAAACTCCTAATTGCAAACAATTTTTTAAAAGAACAGCGAGACAAAAAGCTAAATGAACTTCAAGAAAAACATGATTACACTTCTTATCAAGAAGATTTAGCATTTCAAAAAGAACTAAATATATTGAGAAATGACTTTTACTATCAGATGATAGACGCAAAAACCACCTCTTTAGTTGATTTTTTATATCAACCTTTAGATGTTGTAAGTGGAGATGCTTATACTGCTAGAAGAATTGATAAGCATAGAACTTTTTACCTCATAGTTGATGGCATGGGTAAAGGTCTCTCAGCATCACTCAGTGCTATGATTATGACATCATTTGTCAATCACATTACAGACAAGATGATTGAGTATGATAGTTTTAGTCTCAATATCCTTGTTAAAGAGTCTATGGACTATATCAAACCCATACTTCTTGAAGAGGAAGCCCTAGCAGTTGACTATGTGGTTTTTGACAATATTTACAACAAACTAGAGTATGCAAAATTTGCTATGCCAGCTCTACTTTTGCAAGATAAAGAGCAAAATATCATTAGATTAACATCAAATAATCCACCTATAAGCAAGTATCAAAAAGATTATCAAATCTCTGAGTATGATGTATCTGGTTTAGAAAAGTTTCTGTTTTACAGTGATGGTGTTATTGAAAATATGACTATATATGAAAATAAAACTTATGCAGAGTTTATAGAAGATGATTTCAGATCTAGTTTTACCAAAGAAGAGTTTAGAGCAAAACTTTTTCAAAAAATAGATAAAGCTGAAGACGATATAACACTGATTTTTATAAATCGCCTAAATCTTCAAGGTACTCTAATTGATAAAAAAACTTTTAATACATCTCTAGCAGATATAGACTTAGCTGATGAATGGTATACAAATTTATGGCAAAATATCACAGAAAATAGTAAAGCTATATTTAACGCAGGAGTGACATTTACTGAACTTTTTATGAATGCGTATGAACATGGAAATCTGGGCATAGACACTAAAACTAAACATAGACTTATAGAGGATGATATATATTTTGATACGCTAAAAGCCAAAGAGGTTGGATGCTCTAAAAAAATAAGCGTAAAAGTCGATAAAGTAGCATATGAATTTTCTTCTTATGTAATCACTCAAATATGTGATGAAGGTGAAGGTTTTGACACTCAAATACTAAGTAAAATCTTTAGAAATTCTCGAACATTTAATGGAAGGGGTGTTTTTGTAGCTAGAAGCAACTCTTTGGGGATTTACTATAACACTAAAGGAACCGTAGTTTTATATCTAAATAAAATTTAGCAAAGCCAAAGACCTAAAAGGTCTTGAGGCTTACTTGCTAAGTGCTGCTTTTGATGCTTCTACAACTGCTGTGAAAGCTGCTGCGTCATTCATCGCCATATCAGCAAGAATTTTACGATCAAGCTCGATACCAGATTTGTGAACACCATTCATGAAAGTTGAATAGTTCATTCCATTTAAACGAGCCGCTGCATTGATACGGATAATCCATAGTTTACGGAATTCACGCTTTTTCTGCTTACGGTCACGGAATGCGTACATTAATGAGCGTTCAATTTGCTCTTTAGCTTTTCTAAAGTGTTTACGGCGACCGCTATAAAAACCTTTTGCTAATTTTAATATCTTTTTGTGTCTTCTTCTACGAACAACACCTGTTTTTACTCTTGGCATTTCTTTCCTTTTTCTTTACCTAGACACTTTTTGTGTTCAAGGTGCCATTTTTCATGGACTTGCCCAATTTATATAATAAATTGGAGATTTATGATTTAACTAAGATTAGTTAATCATAGCCTTGATGTTTGCAGCATCTGCGTCAGAAATAACAGACGGGCTGTTTTGATCACGACGAGTTGCAGCATCTTGCTTAGTTAAAATGTGGCTTCTAAACGCTTTACCACGCTTAATTTGACCATTTTTCTTAACTTTAAAACGCTTAACAGCGCCTTTTACCGATTTCATTTTTGGCATCGATAACTCCTTCATAAAATTCTCATAAATTTGAGAATGGGATTATACCCAAAAAAATCTAATATTTTGCTATAATCACTTTATGAATTCAATTAAACATATAGAAAATGCACTTAAAGAGCTAGATGATGAGGTTCAAAAGTTACTTCTTGACTGGAGTGTTCCACTAAATGAAAAAGACAATATTATGCTTCCGATTCTTCAACAAAAGAGAGTTTTAACCCAAACTTTGGAAGATTTAACATACTTAAAAGAGAATCCGCCAACACCAAATCAGCCATGTGGAATTTCAAAATATAGGGATGATAATTAAAGAAGGTGCCTCTCCAGATACCTGCGGCACATAGCACATCAAGGTGTGCTGCTGTATTCCTACCCTGACACAGTATCTCAAAATACTATTGCACAAGTCTAAAGAAGCGATGAAATTATAACTAAACTTTTTTGATATAATCTTAAAATGATTTATATAATAGTCGCTTTAAAAGCTGAAGCTCAAGCATTTGTGGATAAATTCAAACTAAAAAACTATAAAAATGATAAAATTTGTGTCATTATAAGTGGTATTGGCAAAGAAAATATGCACAAAACTACGAGCCAAGTTTTAAAAGAGTTTAGCAATGATGATAAAATTGTCAATGTTGGGATTTGTGGGGCTAGTGAAGAGTTTGAAATTGGCGAATTACTGAGCATATGCGTTCCCACGCAGAGCGTGGGAACGAGAGGGGGAACAAATCTCTCTCTTGCTCCCATGCTTTGCTTGGGAACATTAACCTGTGTAGATAAAGAGATTGGCGATAAAGATAGATATGATGTTGTAGATATGGAGAGTGCAGGTTTTTTACAAGCTACAAAAGATATAAAAAACAGATATATTTTTAAAGTTGTAAGTGACCATTTTGAACCAAAGAGAGTTACAAAAGATAGTGCAAAAAGATTGATATTTAATAAAATTGATGAGATTATGATGGAGATAAAGAGATGATAAGTGCTAAAGTACAATGCAGGGAGGCACTAAATGCCGAGTCGTAAAAAAGCTATAGTAACGGGTGCTAGCAGTGGAATTGGAAAAGCTATAAGTTTAAGACTTTTAGAACTTGGATGGAGTGTTATCGGAGTTAGTCGCAATATATCAAAAGAGATAATTCCACATGCCGACTTCACCCTGTTACAAGCTGATTTATCGGATGAAAGCCAAACCCTTTTGGCGTGTGAAACTCTTAAAAAAGAGAAGATTCATATGCTAATCAACTGTGCCGGTTTTGGCAAGTTTGAACCACATGAAGAGTTAAGCCATAAGACTATAACCCAGATGACATTTTTAAATCTTACTGCTCCAATGCTACTAACAAACACTTTGCTTCGTGAGTTAAAACAAAATAATGGCTACCTTATCAACATAAATTCCATAGAGGCTATAAGAGCCAGTAAATTTGCAGGAGTTTACAGTGCTACAAAAGCCGGTCTAAAAGCTTTTGGAGGCTCTCTTTTTGAAGAGACAAGAAAGAGTGGACTTAGTATAACAAATATCAACCCAGATATGACACAAACTAATTTTTATGATGAACTCAGATTTGAGACAAGTTCTAAAGAGGATGAAAGATTACTAGTAAGAGACATAGCAGACGCCGTGGAACATATACTCGGTATGAGAAAAGGTGCTGTTGTAAGTGACTACACTATAAGAAGTTTAAAATTTGGGATTTCTAAAAAGAAGAAGTTATAGCCTTATATCCAACTTAGCAGAGGGTTGAACTTGAGTAGATTTTAAAAAAGAGAGATTCTTTTTAAGCTGTTTCATAGAGACGGCTGTTTCATCTTTTAAAGAGTAAAGCAACTCAGAAGCTTCTCTTAAGAGGTACATAGCCTCTTGAATCTCTTTGGCATCACTAAACTTCGGAGTTTCATTCAAAAGCCCATCCAAAACATCTGTATTTTTTTCTACTATAGCAATTTTAAGTTTAGTAAGCCACATCTGTAGTCTCTCTCCACGCTTCTAAAAGAGATTTAAATACATTATTGACCTCATCTATTTTATCTGTATCATTGTCAAGGCATGCTGTACTTAAAAGATTTATCTCGTAAGCATAAAGCCCTTCTAAATACTCAGATACTTGACCTTGTGACATATCTAGAATGGTTATTAATTCAGTAATTACTGCCGTCGAGCGATTTGTCCAGTAAACTTTTTTCTCTAAATTCCCATCTTTTATAGCTTTTTTTGCTTGTGCGTTAAAACGAAGAACACCCTCGTATAACATCCCTATAAGTTTAGCCGGGGATTCTATCCCTACATTATTTTCTGCATAAATATTATGAGCTACGCTACCATACATTTCAAATCCTTTATTTTCTATATCTTTGTTTTCCATGCCAAATAAATCGGCAACAAAATTTTTTTCTTTAGTAAAATTTTTGATAAATTTCTCTTAAAAAATTTGCCAACATGACGATATGGTATTATAAGTTTTATAAACATTTATAGATAAAAGGATTTATCATGGCAGGGACGATTAACTCACTTGGAATAGGTTCAGGAGTATTGACATCAGAACTTATTGAAAAGCTAAGAGCAAATGATGAGACTGTAATCATTAAACCAATGGAAGATAAGATTACTTTAGCAAACCAAAAAGAAGATGCGTTTACACTGCTTTCATCTCTGATGACAACTTTTAAGGCAAGTGCTACTGCTCTTAGTGGAAGTAGTATTTACCTCGGTCGCTCTATTAACGGAAGTACTGATGCTGTTACAGCAACGGTAGAAGATGGCTCAGACATTCAATCTTTTAATATTACAGAAGTTGACAAAGCCGAAAAAAATGTTTGGAATTCTACTGCATTGGGCGAAAAATCAACACCTATAACTGATTTGGGAAGTGGAACACTAACCATAACAATTAATGGTGAAGATTTCACTATAGACTACACGGCAGATAGCTCTCTTAACGATATAAGAGATAGTATCAATGAAAAAGCTAGTGATGAAATGACTGCTTCTGTTTTACAAGTTGGTGCTGAGAGTTATGAGTTAGTTATTAGTGCAGATACAGAAAACCAAGCTATCACTTTTTCAGATTCTAACTCTGGAGCAGATGGACTCTCTACAATTTTAGCTTTAAATAATATCCAACCAGCAAAGGGTGCTACATTTAAATATAATGGTATTGAAATCACTCGTGACACCAATGAGATAAGTGACCTTATAAATGGTGTAACACTAACACTTAACCAAAACCAAGAAGCAACAGACTCAGCAAATATAAATATAAGTCAAAACAATACAGCTATAAGTTCGGAAATGTCTATATTTGTTCAAAATTACAACAATTTAATTAATAACATTCAAGACATGACAAGCTCAGATAGAGAATCTGGTGCTATTGGTATTTTTAACGGTGATAGTTTGATAAAATCTATCACTTCGGAAATAAACAGCATTGTTACACAAGTGGATTCAAAAGGTAATTCACTAATGGATTACGGTATAGAGATTGATAGATATGGTGAAATGAGCTTAGATAGTTCAGCTTTTAGTGCTAAATTCGCGGAGGATTCTTCAGCTATGGAGTTGCTTTTTAGTGGTAGTGATGATGTAGATGGTATATTTACAAAACTAAATGACAAAATGACAGAGTATACAGGCTATAACAAGCTAATGTCAACCTTTTCCGACCAACTAGAAACCTCAAAAGATGCTCTTGTAAGCCAACATGAAAAACTTACAGCATCACTAGATAGCCGTTACGAAATCATGACAAAACGCTTCATCGCATACGATGCAATCATTAGCAGAATAAACTCCCAATTCTCATCTCTTCAGATGATGATAGATGCTGAGGCTAATAAGGACTAGATTTATTTTAGATACAATAGCATCATGAGATTAAACTTATCACAAATTGAAGCCATAATAAAGTGTAAAAACAAAGTTTTTGGTGAAGAGTCTAAAATATATCTATTTGGTTCAAGAGTGGATGATACTCAAAAAGGTGGGGATATAGACCTATACCTTCTGCCAAAAAATTGTAATGCCAATATAGACAAAAAGATAAGTTTTCTATCCATACTTGAGTCTATGATTGGTGAACAAAAAATTGATTTGGTGATTGCAAAAGATGAGCAAAGACTTATAGAAAAAGAAGCCGTAGAAAAAGGAGTTGAATTGGATTTAAGCAAGATAAAGCTACAAAAATATTTTAATGAATGCGATAAACATCTTCAAAGAATAGAAGAAGCATATAGTGACATTAAAAATATTTTACCTATTTCATCTTTTAAATATCAGAATTTAACTAAAGATGAGGTACAAGGGATAGATCAATATCTATTTAGATTCTCCAAACTGCAAGATACACTCGGAGATAAGATTTTTAAATTAATTATTCAAGAGTACAATCCAACCAATGAACCGATAAAGTTTATAGATTTATTAAATCAACTTGAAAAACTTGATTTTATTAACAGCACTAATGAGTGGATAAATTTAAGAAAAATTAGAAATGAAATCTCACACCAATATGATGATGAACCAGAAGAGATGGCTCAAGCTGTAAATAATATCTTAAAT
>JAGHAW010000106.1 GCA_021161305.1 Sulfurimonas sp. | reverse complement strand
CTAAATCGCCATTGCTTAGTGCATCTTTTGCATTTTGATAAGCCTTGTCTGCTCTAAGCTGTGCATCTTTGTATGCCTGATGAGCATTTAAGCCTTTTGCATTTACTTCTGCTATCTTTGAGTTTGTTTCTATATCAAGGAATGCTCTTTTTTGTGCGTAATCTTCTCTGATAGAATGTAATTTTTCTTGAAGTTTTGCTAGGTCAGTAGTAAGCTTCACTTCTTGTTTCAAGAGTTTATCTAACCCTGATTGATTAGTTTTTACTCTTTTATTAAGGTTTGTTCTTGTTTTTGTTAATTGTTTATTTTGCTCATCTGAAATTGGCTTAAGAGAAGCAGTAAGTTTTTTATTTGCAACTGTTGCCTCTTCTGCACTCTTTTTTGCTTCCTCAAAAGGTCGTTTTGTCATAAGAATATCAAAAATACGGTTAAGACCACTGTTTGCTTCCTCTAAAGCTTTGATTTGAACAGCATAATACTTAGGGTCGTCTTGTCTCATCTGAGCAATAAATTCCTCATTTGCTTTCTTAGCATCAAGGATAGAGTTTGCAAGAGCTTCAAACTCTCCAGTGTCTCCGTCAAACTCTTCAATAGATTTCAACATAGCATCAAAGCTTTTGTTTCCCTCTTTAACTGCTACTTCAAAGTCATCACTCATAGCTCGACTAAATTTTCCTACAGCCTCAGAGATTAATCCCCACCCCTCAGCAGATTTACTGAGAACAGTTGAGTCTTTTCCACCTAACCAATCTGGCATAGCTATATCGTTTACTTGACCAAGTAATTCAACTGCACCTTTCACAACAATGAACATATCTTTAAGAGACCCTGCAAACTTCTTAACATCTTTCGCAGAAATACTTCTCATAAACTGTATCATATTGTCTGTAAGATTTTTAATGTCTGCAGATAGCTCTTTTCCAAGTCTTTTCTTTAAAATATCAAACTCATTGTTGATGTCTTTAAATGCCGATTCAAGAGACTTACTTGCAATCGCATATTCGTCCACTAATGATGTACCGTCTCTGTATTCATCATTAGCGGTTTCTAAGTTCTTAGCTAATTTATCCGTTGCTCCACCAAGAAGCTGAATGACCTTTTTCATTTCAACACTACTAATTTTTAGCTCTTTAAAAGTTAGCTCTTGTTGTTTTTTATCTAATTTACCCATTTCTGTAAGGAATTTTTTTAATGCTTCAACGGGGTCTTTGTCTATCATTTTTGAGAAATCTTGAAATGACATTTTAGAGGCTTTAGCAAAAGCTTCTGTATCTGAGACCATTTTAGACATAACTCTACTTACAGCAGAGCCTCCTGCCTCAGCAGTAGCACCAACACCAACAAGTGTAGCACCTAGCCCCATTATCTCAGCAGAAGTAAGACCAAAGATTTTACCTTGTGCACCAATTCTTTTTGTGTATTCTACTATCTGACTGGCATTAGCTTCGGAAGTATTAGTAAGCTCATTCATAACCGACCCGAGCTTTTCTACATTCTTAATAGGCTCTTTCAGGATATTTTTCATAATCGCAAAATCGTTAGCAGCTTGGTCAGCTGTCAAATCTGTAGCAACGGCAATCATTGAGATAGCCTTAGAAAACTGTAAAATATCTTTCGTTCCAGTTACTCCTAGCTGTCCTGCTGTTTCAGCAACAGACATGAGTTCTCGAATACTAACACCCTTGAGGTCTTGAGATAGTTTTTCTAATCCTTTATCTAATTTTTCTAGTTCTGCTCCCGAAAGTCCTGTTGTTTTTGCAACACCAACCATACCTTGTTCAAGCTCTGCGAAATCTGTTATCAATCCTGATATTGCTTGAAATGAAATAAAAGAGGCTGCTAATCCAGAAAGAGCTACTCCTGTGTTTTTGAAGCTCTTATTTAATGAAGCCATCTGTTTTGCAGATTTTCTTGATGTAGTTGAGAGTTTTTTAACTTCTGCGTTAAGTTTGTTGATCTCTTTTAACGCTCTACTGGAATCAGCTTTTATTTTGATTATAAGTTCATTATCTGTTGCCACCACTAACTCCTTTAGTTAAACATTTTAATAAATTCATCTTGATTTGATTTTGCTTCATCTTCTGATACTTCTACTTTAGGTCGTAGTAAAGATATGTATTCATCAAAATGTTTTGGTTCTGAATTTGAAACTCTCATTGAAAATGCTAAATTTATAAGTTTCTCATTCTCTAATTCGTTTGCAGCATCTAAAAGTTCTATGAAATAACTGATGCCATATTTGTGACATTCTGGGTAGCCTAAGCCATAAAGCCTAAACACCCAAAAACTTATTTTTTTTTTACAGTCTCGTCTTCCGATTCTTCTGTTTCAAAATAATCCTTATGGAGAGAATCTATCTTCTCCATGATAGGTTTATATGCAATTGGACTTATCTTTTCTATATCTAAACCAGCACATTCATTAAGGAGAAAAGCGTTGTCAAGAGTAATTTCTCCAGACTCTACTTTAAGTAGCACTTCAACGCTTATCTCCTTTATCGTGATTTCTTTTTCTTCAAAAGTTAGTTTTACAGATTTACGAAATAAGCCAACTGACATATTAAGCTCCTATCTCTTTAACATTGAAATATTTACTCATACCATTAACAGTAATTGATTCATCTTTTAAAACTTTAACTGTGAAACCAGCTTGTGCCCAATCAGATGTTCCTTTTAATGCAAAGTCTCCTGATGGAAATAAACTTGTTTTATAAAAATTCCACTCTCTACGAATACCTTGTGCAGGATTACTTAAGAACATGAATTTTCCACTAAGGTTTGCATTTGTACCAGCTTGAACTACATCAAATGTTACTGCATCATAAGCACCTGTTACATGAAGTGTTGAAGCATCTACAATTGTAGAATCCTTTAAGATTTCAATTTTACCAGCACCTAAGTCGATTGAATAATCAGTACCTTCAACATAAGTTATAGTATCTGCTGCATCTTGAACTAAAGTAACTGCCGAGAAGCTTTGAAAGCCTAAGTCATATACACCAAATTCATTAACTGGACCAATATCTGCTGCACTTAATGAACCACTTGTTTGAGAAGTTGATGTTGAAGAACCTCTAAAGAATCTCGCTACCATTGATTGTGGTAAATCCTCAGTAAAAAAGCCCATTCCGAAAGTCTTTTTAATCTCAACTTCCATATCAATTTCTTGAGATTCGCCCTCTGTATTTGTATGCTCTAATGTTTCAACTTCAAAATTAACAACTAAATCTTTAGTCTCTCCGAAATATTTCATATCATCGTAAACACCTGGACTTGTTTCTTCTTGGAAATAAAGTTTTCCACCACCTAGTGATTTTGTATCTAAACCCATATTGGACTCCTTATTTATAAAATATTATTGCTCTTACTTGAATCACATCTGTAAGAACATTTTGCACCACATCAACATTGGAACTCTGATAAGCAACTGTGTCTTCATCTTCATCAAATGATAGACAAAAGTCGATTATTGCTTTTCTCAGTGCCTGATTGTTTGGAGCAACTAAAATCCCAAAAGTTACAGATAAGGCAAGTTGTGCTCGTTCTGCCTGAGTGCTTAGAATTATTACTTTTGCACTCTTATCTTCTTTTACTGCAATTGCTTCTAGCTGATTTGCGAAATCTGTTTCACTACTTAGCATTTACAATCACCTCAGTAAAATCACCATCATCTGTAAAGTTTACAATCTCATAAAGTGTTTCGTTTATAGAAAATGAACACTCTTTACTAATGCCTGCAACATCAGAACTAACACAGGTAAGAATTGTACTTGCATACTCTCCCACACCTGAATCTTCTCCGAGGTTGTCTTTAAGAACTAAAATTGAAGTGTCTGAACCATCTTTAGTGAAAGTGGTCTGTATAGCAAACTCACTCTCAGATATAAATGCTTGTAGATCACTTTTCATCTGTTCTTCTAAAGTAAACATTAGTCCTCTTCACTCTCAAAATCTTCAATAAGCTCAATAACACCTGTTTTTGAGCGAATAGATGACGGAACATCAATCCCAAGGCGTACTGCCTCTTCTTTTAGTTCATCAAATCCCATATCTTCAAGTTTTTTCTTTTCAGGTTCTGGCTCTACAGTTGTTTCTGCTGCACCAGCATCTTTAAGAAACTCTGCGTTTTTTTCATCTATTTCAAATACAGCACCAGGAGAATAAACCTCTCCATTATGCTCTATTCGATTAATTGCTTTCATAAACAGCATTAGATAACCTTTGCAGTTAATACAGCATCAATTTGATGTGGTGCTGGTAATGGAGCAGATTGAACAAGTACAAATCTTGCACTTGGGTCTTCTTGCTCCCAAGACTTAACAAAACGAGGAGCAGCATAAAGAGCTTTAAGGTCTTTGATTGCACCATAATGTCTTCTAAAGTCAGCATTTGTTGATGTTAAAATCACTTTATCATCTGGAATCATCACTTGCTCTGTACCAGCTTCATCTACATACCACTCATCATAACCGTAAAGTTCAATAGAAGTACCAGTTGTTTTAATTGTTCCATAGTAAACTGCACCATTTGGTAAAGCTTGTGGGTCAATCATCCCAAGGTCGATACGACGAGTATCTAAAGCATCTTTAATCTCAGGATGAGCAAGTAGTGAATCAATCGCACCAGCACCACCAATAAGAACATTAGGATTTATTCCAGAATCTTTACGAATTAAACGAGACCATGCTTTGATTTTTGTTAATGGAGAACTGTTTGTTGTGTCTGACCATAAATCGCCACCTGAAAGAGTAATGATATGGTTAGCATCCATTTGAAAATCAATGTTTTGATTAATACCTTCACCAACTACATCAACTGTACCAGTTACAAGTGATTGAACTGCCATCCACTCTTCGCGACGAGCAATCATATCTTCTGCATCTGCCAACTCTTGTGCTAACACTTCAGCACCACGCTGTGCTGGAGTTTTACCGTTATAGATAACTTCTCCAGCTGTACGATTTTCAATTAAAGAACTCGCATCAGTTGCAAACTTAGGTTTAATATACGCTGGTTTATAAGTGTTTGTTGTAAACCCTTGGTCTTCAACAAGCTTACCCTCAACACGAGGAGATACAAAAGGAGCAATACGACGCTTACCTTTAATAATATCAATATCTACAAACTCTGTATCAGAAGTCTCTACACGCTTAAATAAAAGGTCAAGAATAAACTGACCAGCCTTTTTCTCTTGGCGTAATGCCGACATCATCGCTCTTGATGTAAAAATATCTACTGCCATAATTTAACTCCTTATGCTGTCACAACGCTTGTTGCAAGGTCAATTCCTGCATCACGAAGTTGTGGTTTGATTGTATCAACTGTATGACCAGTACCAATCGTTAATTTCTCTGAGTTAAAACGCCCACGAATATAAACTGGAACATTTGTCACATCACCGCCTGAAGCATTACAATCTTCTGCAAGAATTGAATATGCTGTCTCTGAACCATCGCCTGCTGCTGATAAAGACAAGTTGTATTTACCACTTGCTGTGATTTTTCCTAAAACTGCACCTCTTACAAGGTTTTCGCCTGAGATAATTGTTACGCTATCTGTTCTAACACCATCCCCAGCAATTAAATTATCTGGTGTATATACTTCTGTAGTTGCACCCATACTATTCTCCTCTTACGCTTTTACTTGCGTTTGCCATCATTGAAACGGCTTCATCTTCGCCTGAAGGTTCTTCTACCTCTTGAGCACCTATTTCTGCACCTAAATCAGCTAATGATTTACCATCATCTGCAATTGCTTTTTTAGTTGCTGTGTTTTTTGCCTGCATTGCATCAAAAAGTTTTAACTTTGTGCTGTCTGCTGTTGCTTTTGGGTCTATTTTCGCATCTGCAATTACTTTCTCATATCCAACTGCACTAATAGCTTCAATTGATGCAATACGCTCTGCCTCAGCAGATACACCTTTTTCAATACCAGCCTTTTCACCCTGTGCTACAAACGACGCTACAATTTCTGGATAATCATTGTTAAGCATTTCAGCAGTTACTTCAAGCTGATTAGACTTAGCGTTTGTAGTAAGTTCTGAAGCTACTTCAGGGAATTTCTCAGAAATGAGTTTCGCTGTAATTTCTTCTTCTTTAAACATTGCCATGTTTAGTTCTCCTCTTTTAAGATAAGTTAGAGATTAACTTCTCGAAGGTAGTGATTTCATCAACCATTCCTGCTTCTAAAGCATCTCTTCCAATCAGTAAGTCGCCTTGACCGAAGTTTTCAGTGACTTTCTCGAAAGCTACACCACGATATGTAGCTACTGACTCAACAAAGATTTCACCAAGAATGTCAGCCCAATTTTGAATTTGGGCTTTTCCATCCTCTGATAAAATATCTGGGCGTTTATATGGGCTTACACTAGATACAATCTCGATGCCTCCTTTTTTTGGTTCTCTCATACTAAAAACAACACCGATTGAACCAACCATTGATGTATTAGATACTGCAATGTAATTAGTTGCAGAAGCTATCCAGTAAGCTGCACTTGCTCCTTGGTCTGAAATATAGGAAACGATTGTCTTTTTCGCTCTTGCATCATAAATCATTTCTGCTAATTCAGAGATTCCAGAAGCTTCACCACCACCACTGTCTATATTTAGAAGAATTGTGTGAATTGATGGATCTTCAAGAGCCACATTTAAATCTTTTGCAAGTGTCTCTGTTGAAACTCCACCACATATCTCAGTAAACATGCTTGAATATCTAACGATTGAGCCAACAATAGGAATAATTGCTATTCCATCTCTAGTCTCAACTGCTCTCGAATTATCAAGAGGTTTTCCAAGTTTTGCTGATAATGCTTCTATATCATGCTCTCTATTTGCAATCGCAAGTATATTTCTCAATGTCTCTGGTGTACTCAACCAAGGAGTGCCCTCTATTGCTCTTAAAATTTTGCTCATATTGGTTCGCCTTCTATCTCAATTTTCGCAAGTCCAGATTCAATCATCTTTGCACTTTCATCTTTTGCTTTTTTAATATTCATGTCAAAATCTGAACCGTTCATTTCAGCAGCTTCTTTTGTTCTTGTACTAAATCCAGAACGGACACGAAGTTCTGCTGCATTTGTCTCTTTAGTTGGGTCTAGTTGACCTTGTGTTGGTCCAACCCAAACTGCACCACAATACGCTTTTTTGATTGCAGGGTCTTCTAAGAAGCCTGGTGCATTAATACGACCAAGCAAAACAGCTTCTATTAAAAACTCTTCATAAATAGGTTTACAGAAGTTGTTTGCAAACCATGTGCGTCTTGTTTTAAATGCCTTCCATGCTTCAAGCAATGCACCTCTTGAAGCTGAATAACTTGCTGAGAAATGCTTCATCAAAAGTTCATAAGGCATATCAAGTCCAGCAGCAATTTGCTTAATGATAGATGTTGTAAAACCATCAAATGCCGTATTTGGACGGTTTGGATTTGCTGTTGTTATCTCTTCACCCTCAGCTAATCCAACAATCGCACCAGCACCAAGCGAGTACTCATCATTGTCAAGACTAAGAGAACTGTCTGCAAGAGGGTCGGGAATTTCACCGCTTTGAGTTTTCACAAACACTGTAAATAAACCAGATACTAATGCAGCAGTAAGTTCTGCGTTTGTATAGTCTTGTAACTGTTTTAAATTTTCAATTACTGGTGCAAGAAGTGGTACACCTCTTTTTTGATGCGGTCTCACCTGAGAATACAAGTGAATTACATTTTTTCGTCCAGATTTTCCAAGTGCTGGAACTTCAGTCCATTTAAATTCATAATCATCAGCAGGGTGTTTTTTTGAAAAGTAATAAGAAACTGGTGCTCCATTATCATCAACTTTTATTCCAGTATGTACATTTTTTTCAAGTTCTTTTGCATTTGGAGTTGAGCATCTATCAGCTTCTATTAGCATTATTGCTAAAGAGTAAGGATTGTTTTTGCGTTTAACATATGGAGTTAGAGCGAATACATCGCCAGAAATCATAGAAGAAACAAAAGCTACACTTTGCATCTCATAAAATGTCTTCGTTTGCTCTATATCAGCAGTCTTCTCTTCAGCCCATAGTCTAAACTCAAACTCTGTGTTTTTTTGCCATTGTGCAGCCTCTTTATCAGAAATTCCTAGATAGTCATTGTTGATGGTTGATTGAAGTTGTAATCCTGCACCAATTACATTATATGCTTTGGTATTTATTGCACCAGTAATGAGAGGAGTATTTCTATAGTGATCTCGTGAGCGTTGTCTTAACTTATCAAGTCCTGGTAAATCTTCCGTATCTGAACTACCAGCAGTTGTGTTCCATGACATCATAGAGCGTCTGCTTGTAGATGCTCCTATATATCCTGAGTCTGCCAAAGTGTTAAACTGTGCTCTTGATGCAAGTCTTGTCATTCCAGCTTTTGGGCTGAAGTACATAATCGCTTTATCTAAAAGATTTGGAGTTATTTTATTCATGAAGATGGAACCACATATTTTATTTTAGGAGAACCATTTTGTTTTATGGTCAGCTTATCAACAAGAGTGTTCCATTTGTCAATTCCGGCTTCTATATCACGAAGCATTGCTCTTTGTAGTGACCTGTCTGCTTTTTGATATGACTGGGAAACTAAAACCTCTTCATAGGCTTTTATTGATGCATCTAAAAGGGATTGTGCTTGAACTAATGTTATTGCCATTTCACACCCTTAACTTCATATTTTAAGGAATTTTCACATTTATGGGAATTTTTTACAGTAGCCTACCGTAAAAAATTAAAGCTTTTCGCTAAATGAACCACTCTCCAATAACATGAGTTCTAAGGCTTTTCCAAAACTTACACTTTTCTCTTCTGCAAACTGTTCAATAATTATCAATGTTGATATTGCTACTTTGGAATCTGGGAGTTTTACTCTTGATTCTCCATACTCTCTTGGTCTACAAAGAGAGCCTACAATGTTTTTTACAGCAAGTTCAGCATCTATAAGACCGTTTTTCTCCACAATCAAACCTGATTTAATCTTTGTATTAACAAAAGATAAAGATACTCCCATAAACTCTACTAACTCTGCTTTTGTAATCTTCTTACTACTCATCTTTGAATCCCTTTTGATATTGTTCTTCTACCTTTTCGTTGAGATATTTGAGTAAACATCATCGGACCTCTATGTGATAACAGCTCTAAATCTACACTTGCTATAAATAAAGCACAGTAGCCATACACTCTTACATCAAGTGCTTCATTTCTCGCTCTTGTCTTATGCCATCTTCCATCTTTTGCTCTTTTTTCTGCTGTTAGTTGTTTAAAATATTCTGCATTGTAGTTTTCTCCACTTGGAAAGTGCATGTATCCGGCACTAATCTCTTCTGTTGTGATGTGAGAATAGATAACATCTTTTGCCATATTTACACCGACCATAAAAAGAGGTATCTTTCCACCTTTTTTCACTTTAACACTACTTGCTAGCCTCGGGGTAATTGGAGCATCTATGGTTTTAGCACCCTTAACAGCATAAATTCTTCTCACAAATCTTGGTTTACAAAATTCATAGACTTGTTGTGTTGAGTGACCACCTGTATCTATCGCAGTACAAAAGATTTTCATCTGTCCACCATTCTCATGATAAAAAGTTTTCTTCAAATACTCATCAAGTTGCAACCACACCTCTGGCTTAGTTGTATCACCTTGAAAAATCTTATACTCTATCGAATATGAGCGTTCATTTTTACACCAGCCAATAACTTCACACTCTAATCTTTTGTCTTGTGTATCAACACCAGCCGATAAAATTAAAACACCATCTGGAACTTGAGCCTGATACTCCTCTAAATGATTATTGAAATTTCCTACATCAATTTTTGTATACTCCTCCTCCCATGTTCTTGCCAAGACCTCATTTGTAAAAGCTTTTAGTTTCAGTCTGTTTTTCTTTGCATCTAAAAACTCTTTAACAATATTGGACCATGTGACATTTGGAGAGTATGAAAGCATCGCCCAAATATGAAACGACCTGATACCATCACTTATCGCATCTGGATTTTCAGATACCCACTTGCCATGTTTATCCATCCATCTTTTATGATGGTCATATATTTTTTCACCACACTCTTTGCATTTAAAATGTGCAGTATTTGGATAATGCTTAATCGTTTTCTCATTTTTATCTTTATCTTTTTCCCACAGTAAGTCTTCAAATTCATACTTTTGGTAATGATTACAATGAGGACATGGAAGGTGTCGATACTCTTGCGTTCCTCTTTGAAACCAATAATCAACAACAGACACTCCATCATCGAGTTCCACTTCTGGATTATATGCAGCACCTACTGGTTTTCCACCTATAATATTTTTTCTATCCCAAAAATCAGAAGTACGCCTCATCATTGTTGTGATAGTATCCCCAGCTTTACCAGCCTCTTTTTTCCAAGTATCTATCTCATCGCCTGAAACAACCTTAGCTGTACGACGATTGAAGTTTCTATCTGATTCAGCACCAAGTATTTCCCAATAGCCACGAGGATAAAGTTTTTTAACTGTCTTTTCTTTTTTTACTCGTCCTCTAGTATTTGGTGTCTCAATGAGTTTGGAGATTCTAGGGTTATCTCTTATCATTGGTTCAGCTTCATCTTCTGCATAACCTCTAGCTTCATCAGTTGTTGGTTGGTAATGGAGTTGTACAGATGGATTTTGATCTATAAAATAACCATGAACACAATTAAGCATCTTCGTAAATCCTACACGAGTAGGTTTTTTTAGGACAACTATTTGTGAGAAATGGTCAGTCATTGCATCAAGTATCTCTTTTTGCCAAGGATGAGTTTTCCATTTACCTGGAACAGCAGAAGATTCAGCAGAAAGATAAAAGTGTTCATCCGCCCACTCTGAACCAGTTAAAATAGGACGAGGTTTTAAAATATTTATGCCATAGTTGATTATCTCTTTTTGTTGAGCAGTTAACTTTCCCATTCATACTCCGATATAGACTTCTTCATATCATTGATATAATCTGATAACCACTCAATTGCATCGATTGGTATTTCTGCAAAGCGTGATTTTAGATCAATATGCAAATCATTAAGTTTTCTATCAAGTGGTGAGAATAGAACTTCTATTGTTGCCTTGGCATCATCTACGGTTATTAGTTCGCCTTCCTCTTGTTTAAATTTTTGCTTTTTTATTTTATAAGCCCAAAACTTATCCATCATCTCTATTTTTCTTGATGGCGATTTTTCTAATCTTAATAAGTCTTCAAGTTCTGTTATCGATTCAGCATTGTAAACACTTGAATTATTTTTAATTTTATCGTTTGTAATTATCTCAAGACCTAAATAGTCATTACCTTTTGCAAGAGTAATAGCCTTAAGTGCTTTTTCTAAATATATTTTCTTACCACTTGGAGTAAAGCAGTCATTCATTATTCCATTATTGATAAGTCTTGAAACAATTGCAGCAGATTTTCCAATATGTTTTGCCAGTTCACCTTTGTTAACTTCTGTCATTATTTTACACCTTTTTTTACACCTGTAAAATACATACTTCGTATAT
>JAGHAW010000008.1 GCA_021161305.1 Sulfurimonas sp. | reverse complement strand
TTGCTAGTGAGTTAGTAGATATAGAACTTTATGGTGTAAAATCAAAAATGATTACATATACTCACAGGATAGATTCATTTGAAGCCAAAGAACTTATTGGAACTCAAGATTATTTTTATACTTTAAAAACTGGCGGAGTTACTCTTTTTCAAGATGAAAGACGAGAAAAAATCTTAGAACAATTTAAAGCATTAGAAAGTAGTAATAGCGTAGATATTGAAATTGATGAAGATCTGCTCGATGAAGTTGTGGCTATTACTGAGAATCCAACTGCACTCTTAGGCTCATTTGACGAGGAGTTTCTAAGACTTCCTCCTGAGGTAATTATCACTTCTATGAAAGAACATCAGAGATATTTTCCAGTTTTTAAAGATGGAAAACTTATAAATAAATTTTGTGTTGTTTCAAACGCTCTTACAGATGATTTTACAAAAGTTATAGAGGGAAATGAGACTGTACTTAGACCTCGTTTAGCTGATGGGCTTTTCTTTTATGATAATGATTTAAGAGATGGATTAAGTATAGATGGACTGGAAAAAGTTACATTTTTTAAAGGTCTTGGAAGTGTGCATGATAAGGTACAAAGAGAGACTAAGATAGCTCATAGCCTTTTTGACAAGTACAATCCAGATGCTAAGAGAGAGGATTTAGATAGAGCAATATACTTGGCTAAAGCTGACTTGATGAGTGAGATGGTTTATGAGTTTACGGAACTTCAAGGTCTTATGGGCGGATACTATGCTTTAGCACAAGGTGAGAGCCAAGAGGTTGCTACTGCGATAAGTGAGCAGTATCTTCCAGATGGAGAAGATAGTGACCTGCCATCAACTCCGTTAAGTGCCATAGTCGCGATGAGTATAAAACTTGACACTCTTCTTGGACTATTTAGCGTAAATCAAATCCCAACAGGTTCTCGTGACCCTTTTGCACTTCGTCGTGCTGTTAATGGGCTTGTTAGAATCACTCGTGAGCATAACTTTGAGTTTAATATAGTAGAAGACTTAAAAGAGTTGGCTCGTGGATATGAAAATATTGATATGCAAAAACTTGATAGCTTTTTTATAGAGAGAGTTAAGCAGTATCACAAAGTTAATCCTTCTATTGTAGAGGCAGTTTTAGCTTCTAGCGAGAGAGACTTAAATGCTATAGATGATAAAATCAAAGCACTTAACAACATAGTAAACGGTGAGGGTTTTAGTGAATCTTTTTCAACTTTTAAGCGTGTTGCAAATATTACAAAAGATATTGATTTGTCGTCTGAATTAAGCGTTGATACTAAACTATTTGAAGATATATCAGAAGAGATTCTTTACACTTCTTACAGTGAGGTTATAGCATGCAAGTATAATTTTTATGAAGAGGAGCTTGACGCACTTTTAGGACTGAAACCACAACTAGATAGATTCTTTGATGGTGTAATGGTAAATGCCGAAGATGAAGCTGTAAAAAATAATAGAAAATCTTTAGTAGCTTCTATCTATAAAAGTATTTTAAAGATTGCAGATATTAAAGAAGTAACTGTTTAATCATGTATGATATAGCTATAGTCGGTGCTGGTATAAATGGTGCGAGTGTGGCTTATGAGTTTGCTAGTGTAAATAAAAAGGTAGTTATCTTTGATATGCAAGGAGTGGCTAGTGGAGGAAGTGGTGCTGCTGGTGCTTTTATCTCTCCTAAATTTTCCAAAGCTGGAGAGTTAAAAGAGTTGATTCATGATGCCTTTGTTTATAGTATGGAGTTTTATGAGAAAAATTTTCCTAAACTTCTGACAAAAGCTCAACTTCTTCATATTGCAAAAGATGAAATTGACTCTGAGATTCTAAAATATTATAAGGTCCACACAACATTAGAATTAAAAACTCCATCAGATGAAGTTCTGAATTCTCTGACTCCACATGCCAAAGCACAAGAGCATATCTCTCTTGACGCTGGTGTTGTAAATGCACAAGCTATGTGTAAGGCAATGTGTGAAAATGCCAGATTTGTAAATGAGAAAATTGAGAGTTTAGAATATGATGATGGTATGTGGGTTATCAATGAGACATATTCTGCAAAAAATGTTGTTTTAGCAACTGGTGCGTATGAACAGATTATAAAAGAACCATATATAAAACTTCGTGGAGTTTGGGGTCATCGCATAGATATAAAAACAACAACTGAAAATCCTTATTCAGTTCATCAAAATGTTTCTATATCTCCAAGCAGTGATGGTGTTTTAGCCATAGGAGCAACTCATAATGTTCACTATCATCCACAAACTGCTACAGAGTCTTATGATTTGAATGAGGGTAGGGCAGAATTGTTAGAAAAAGCCTCCCGAACTATAAACCTAGAAGATGTAGAAGTTATAAAAGACTATACAGGACTTCGTTCCGGCTCATTTGACTATATGCCCATTGTTGGCAGTTTAGTTATGAGTGGTGAAACAATTATGGCATCTGGAAATAGGTTGAGGGTTAAAAAACCAAATGTTGAAGAGTTTAGTTACTATCCAAATCTCTACATGATAAATGGAAATGGTGGCTACGGCTTTGTTTTAGCACCATACTTGGCAAAGATGCTAAAAGAGTATATTTTGAGTGGCAAAAAAATAAGTGATAGAGTAAGCCCAGCTAGATTTTTTGCTAGATGGGTAAAGAAAAGATGATAAACTAGACTCTGTGTTTGCTATGCCCTTTTGGGTGTAAGCATGGAGTGACAACAATGCCGTCATTGGGGACTTGCACCCAAGGGGGCATAGCAAATCCGGAATCTAGTTAGTTAGTTTCTGAATAGTCGGAGGATTTGTTCTAAACGCATTTTTAAAAGTATTACTTCTTTTCTCTTTTATTTTTCCAACTGCAAGTGGAGATAGAAAATAAGCTAAATCAACACACTCATCTGCATCGTAGTTGTTATCATGTGTAAAGTAAACTTCTTTACCTAGTTTCACAGCTTGAGCAGCGATATTTCTAGCATAAGTGATAATATCTTTATGATGTCTATCGTATTTATGTCCACTTCCAAAATATACAAATTTTCCGTTGAGACTCATATTTAGATAGTCTTGATAATTCATATCTTTGTCATAACGAGTTAGTTGGTTTGAGTTATATCTATCTAAATCTGCATCAAGTTCTTCAAGTATTGGTGTAGGTTCAATATTTGCTTTGTTTAGATTAAAAAGGTACTTAATCTCTATAAGTTTGCCTCTGTAACCATCTCTGATAGATTTTGAAAAAAGATTCATCATATCGTTAAAGTTTAGCTCATGAAATTCAGCATCAAACTCAAAACCTTGCTCTGCAAGTGGAGAGTTGTTGTTAAACCCAATAGGACTTGCGGTCGGATTATATAAAAATATAGTTCCAGCTACATTTTTACTCTTTTTTTTCAGTAGATTTTTCAAATCTTTTATATCTATAAGTTTGTCACTTCTATCTTCATTTTTTTCATTGATGTAAATATAATGTTTTGTTAAATACTCATGGTCGAAGTTTGTTGAAAATATTCCAAATGTTTGCATATATACCCTTTGATTGTTGGAATTATACTATAATTTTCTTCATGATATATGTAGCTTTTTTATCTTTTACTCTTTTGATTTTACTCTTTGGGCTTTATCAATGGCAATATTTTATGATATTTTCTCCTACCTATTATCGGGATGGTGAACTTGATGATAGTTTTGAGATTTTAACTGTAATTACTGATGATGGTGTTGAACTTGAAGGTGTTGTTTATGAACTTTCAGAGCCACATGCCACACTTCTCTTTTTTGCAGGTAGAAGTCATGATAGTGTTGGACTTATAAAAAAACTCTCTTTGGGGTTTCCACATGTTAGAGTTATATCGTTTAACTACCGTTCTTATGGAAGAAGTGGTGGGGTGGTAAATGAAAAAAATATTTTAGCAGATGGTTTGAAAATAGCAGAGTTAGTTCAGAAAAACTATGGTGATTTTTATATTTTAGGATTTTCTATAGGTTCGAGTGTGGCATCATTTGTAGCAAGTAAAGCAGAGTCTAAAGGAGTTTTTTTAGTTGGTTCATTTGACAGCATCTCTGGTTTGGCAAGACAGAAACATGGAGTAAATCTCTCTTGGTTTTTAAGATATAAGTTTGATAACAGTAAATTTGTAGAAAATATCAGTGCTAAAACTTATCTGTTTGTCAGCAGAGATGATGAGATAACTTACATAGAAAATTCAAGAATATTAAAAAGTCATGTTAAAAACTTGGCTTTTTATGGAGAGCTTGATAACTTAATGCATAAAGAGTTACTTTGGGATAGTGAAGTGATTGATAAAATAAATGGGATAATCACCCTTTTTTAATAACTTATAAATTAAATTTTCCACAGTTTGCTAATGTTTTTCAGTTTATCGTTAACTTGCCTTAAAGCTTCATAATATGATATCTACTTATTGTAGCCATTATTCTAATCATTAACACAGCATCAATTTTATGTTGTTGTGCTTGTCCTCTTCGTTTGTTTTTTAGTGTTGCTAATTCTTTTCTTAGATTAAACTTTGTTGTCTAAGTAATATTTGTGCCTTTGTATGAATCGACCGTGGTTACCATGGGGTTTAAGAAGAAATAAAAGGGGAAAATAGCTATAATAACATAATAACATAATAACTAAAGGGAGAGTAGGTTATGAAAACATTTTATTTGAGATATTTAATTATTTTACTATTTTTAGTGGGAGTAGTCTTTGGAGCGGTAGGTGATAAAAAATGGGAATTTCAAACAGGAAATTGGGTTGCATCATCACCTGCAATAGGAAGTGATGGTACGATATATATAATTACGGATGATGGTTTGCTTTATGCCTTAAATTCCGATGGAACTCAAAAATGGATATTTGGAAATTATGATATAGCATATTCGCCTTGTATTGCAGAAGATGGAACTATATATATTGGCTCCAAACAAGGAGGAAGTCTTTATGCTGTCAATCCTGATGGTACGGAAAAATGGAAATACAGTTTAGGAGATTATACAAATTCCTTACCCTTTTTAGGTAAAGACGGAACTATATATGTAAGTTTTTATATTGGTTCATCAACTTTTTGTGCTATAAATCCCGATGGCACTGAAAAATGGAGGTATGATATAGCTTGTTATTCAGGAGCAATCGGAGGAGATGGAACTATATATATACTCTCTGATAACCATAAATTTTATGCCCTAAATCCTGATGGAACTCAAAAATGGGAGATAGAGCTAACATATACTTTTAGTGGCTCATCTCTTATATCAATAGCATCTGATGGCACTATATATGTTGTAGGTTCTACAATTTTGTATGCCCTAAATCCTGATGGAACTCAGAAATGGCAATTTGATACACAAGGAGATGCTATAACAGCAACACCGACAATAGCTAGTGATGGAACTATATATGTTATAAATTTAGATGACAAAATTTTTGCTCTAAATCCTGATGGTACTGAAAAATGGAGATTTTTAACACAAGGAGCGATATCTTATAGTGCTCCGACTATAGGAAGTGACGGAGTTGTGTATTTTGGTTCTCTTGATCATAGACTCTATGCTCTAAATCCAGATGGAACACAAAGATGGGAATTTTTGACTGGAGATGGTATCTATATGTCTTCTGCTGCCATTGCTAGTGACGGAACTCTCTATATCGGTTCTACTGATTATAAGCTCTATGCCATCCAAACAAGCTCACTAGGTTTAGCAAACTCGCCATGGTCAAGGTATGGGCGTGACAATAAAAACACAGGAAATATAAGCCTAACAAGCAGAAACGCAACAGCCGAGCAAAAGATAGCAGGCTTATACGCAGCCTTCTTCAATAGAGCTCCCGACTACTCAGGACTAACATACTGGAACAACAAAGCAAAAACAGCCCAAGCACAAGGAGTATCACCTTCAGAAACACTCATTGAGCTTGCAAAAGGATTTGCATCTCATCCTGTTTTTAACTCCACATACGGAGGCTTAACAAATCAACAGTTTGTAGAAGAAGTATATAAAAATGTACTAGGAAAAGAGGGAGATAGTGAGGGTATAGCATATTGGACAAACGAGTTAAATAAAGAGGGAGGTATGGATAAACCAGAGATGGTATCTACCTTTGTAGAAGTATCTCTAACACTAAGCATAACAAAAGAGAATTTTCCAACTCTATCAGATTCAGATATACAATCAGCACAAGAGAGACAAAACTTACTTATAAACAAAGTAAATGTATCTTTAGCCTTTGTAAACCAACTAGGGGACAAAACAAATGTAGTTGACAATCAAAACCCTGAGAGTGACCCTGCATACATAGCATCTATACAGATACTCTCAAAAGTAACAGCAGATGCATCAATAGCCACACAAACCATAGAGTATATAGAGGGTATCAAAAGTGATAACGATCCTATAGGGGTAATTGTTGAGGAGTGGGTAGAAAGTATGATGCAGAAAACACTTTTTCCAGGACATATGATGGGAGGATGGATAAATAGTGGTGCTTTTGCTGCTCTGAAAAATGATGGAACAGTTATATCTTGGATAAATAACAGTGCTAATTCTATAGCCACAATTGATGGGTTATCAGGAATTCAAACTATATATACAAATCTCTATGCTTTTGCAGCACTAGATGTTAATGGAACAGTATCAACATGGGGAGCTTGGGGAGAAGATGGTCTTGGGGGTGACAGTTCATCTGTAGCTACCCAATTAACAGATATTAGAGCCATCTACTCAACACAAGCAGCTTTTGCTGCCCTAAAGACTGATGGAACGGTTGTTACTTGGGGAGATAGTAACAGTGGAGGTGACAGTTCATCTGTAACTGCTCAATTAACAGATATTAGAGCCATCTACTCAACACAAGCAGCCTTTGCCGCCCTGAAAAACGATGGAACAGTTGTTACTTGGGGTAACATCGGATATGCCAGTAACAGTTCATCTGTAGCTGATAAATTGACAAGCATCAAAACTATATATTCGACAGGTACTGCCTTTGCCGCCCTAAAAACCGATGGAACAGTTGTTACTTGGGGAGATAGTAACAGTGGAGGTGACAGTTTATCTGTAGCTGACAAATTGACAAGCATCAAAACTATATATTCGACAGGTACTGCCTTTGCCGCCCTAAAAACCGATGGAACAGTTGTTACTTGGGGTTATGATTTCTATGGAGGTAATAGCTTATCTGTTGTAGATAATCTGACAAATATCAAAACTATATATTCGGCAGATGCAGCCTTTGCCGCCCTAAAAAATGACGGAACAGTTGTTGTTTGGGGATGGAGTTATGCTGGTGACAACTCATCCGTAGCCGACAAATTGACAGACATCAAAACTATATATTCGACAGGTACTGCCTTTGCCGCCCTAAAAACCGATGGAACAGTTGTTATTTGGGGTAGTAGCTTGGGCGGAGGCGATAGCTCATCCGTAGCCGACAAACTGACAAATATAAAAGAGATATACTCAACCGGATCTGCCTTTGCCGCCCTAAAAAATGACGGAACGGTTGTTACTTGGGGAAATTTTGATGTTTATGGATACGATACTGTTTTGGCTGAAGCCGACAAACTGACAGACATCAAAACTATATATTCGACAGGTACTGCCTTTGCCGCCCTAAAAACCGATGGAACGGTTGTTACTTGGGGTAGTAGCCAAAGTGGTGGCAACAGCTCATCCGTGGTTGACAAGTTAACAAATATAAAAATTATATACCCATCTTTTACAAGTTTTTGATTTATCTTACGCACTATATTTGACATAGTGCGTAAGGTTAACTAACTACACTTTCCCAATAATTACCCCGTTTTGAGTAAAAAATCAGCTAACTCATCAGGCTTATAGCCTCTACTATTCAATGATTTTGCATTTTTTTAAAAGTTGGGGTCAGGTATTGAATTTC
>JAGHAW010000083.1 GCA_021161305.1 Sulfurimonas sp. | reverse complement strand
GTCTATAAATGATTTTGCCCACTCTTTAGGTATTAAGACTATTGCAGAGTTTGTCCACTGTAAAGAGGTCTTTCTTATACTTCAAGAGTTGGGTGTAGATGAGTATCAGGGGTATTATTTCTCTGAGCCTTTAGAGCATTTATAGTGATAAGCTTTCTTGCCTCCCTCTCTTTTACAAAAAAATATATCTTTGCTTTATCTCTTATAGCTATTTTTTCTGTTGCAGCTTACTTAAATCTTGTAAAACTGATTGATTCACAATCTGATGATGCTAAAACTATCAATATTAGTGGACAGCAACGAATGATTTCACAAAAGATAGCACTTTTTGCGATTTACTATAAAACGAAAAAACTTAAAGAGACAGTTGATTTAATGGATGATTCTCATACTTATCTACTCTCTTTGGAGATGAATGATGAAATAAAAGCTATCTACTTTTCAAAACCAATGATGTTGGATAAAAAAGTAAAAAAATATATAGCAAAATCAAGAAGTTTTTTAGAAAAAAGAGATGGAAGTAGTTTAAATTATATATTGACGAACTCACAACCTCTTTTAAAAGATTTGAATACCGCTGTATCAGTTTATCTCAAAGAGACAGAGCTGAAAATCAAAAAACTTAAAAATAATGAACTCTTTATTGTTGTAATTATATTAGTTACACTTTTGATAGAGGCTTTTTTCATTTTTAGACCTGCAAATAATGAGGTTAGAAGAAAAACACAAGAACTCAATAGTCAAAAAGAGTATGCAGATATGATTGTTCAGATTAATAATAATGCTATTATTGTTGTAGATATGAATTTTAATATTTTAACATTTAATAAAAGTGCAGAAAATATGTTTGGATATAGTGCCGAGGAGATGCTTAACACCAAGCTGATAGATGACAGAATCATTCCTTTAAAATATTTACAAAGACATATTAGTGGATTGAAAAATTTTATGCAGACAGGAGAGCTTAAAAACAGAGGTTCGGTGATTGAACTTGAAGGACAAAACAGAGATAAAGAAATATTCCCAATTAGAATCTCTTTTGGTATGAAAATAGAAGAAAACAGTAAAATAGTTGTAGCAAATATTCAAGATATTACAAAAGAGAAAGAGAAAGATAACTTAATTATAGAGCAGTCAAGATTTGCAGCTATGGGTGAAATGATAGGCAATATTGCTCATCAGTGGAGACAGCCACTAAGCTCTATCAGTGCTATAGCAACTGGTGCAAAACTAAGGTATAAAAATAATCTTATAAGCGATGAAGAGCTAAATGAGACATTTATAAAAATCAAAGACCATACGCAGTATCTTTCTCAAACTATTGATGATTTTAGAGACTTTTTTGTTCAAAATAAGGAAGAAGAAATTTTTAAAATAGATGAAGTTGTTGATAAATCAATGACACTTATAGAAGCTTCATATGTAGCTAATAAGATAAAACTGGTTCTAAAAAAAGGTGATGAAGAGATTTTAGTAAAAGGAAGCAGTTCTCGACTTTCACAAGTCTTTCTAAATATTTTAAATAATGCTAAAGATGTTCTAATCGAGAAAGGGATAGAGAATAAAATAGTGATGTTGGAGCTTTTTAAAGATGAAAATTATGCAGTAGTAAAAATAAAAGACAACGGAGGAGGGATTCCTGATGATGTCAAAGCAAAGATTTATGAACCGTATTTTACAACAAAACATAAATCACAAGGTACCGGTATAGGTCTTTTTATGAGTAAAAGAATTATAGAGCAACATTTTGATGGTGTTTTAGAGAGTTCTAACAGAGAGTTTGAAGTTGAAGGTGAAAAATTTGTCGGTGCAGAGTTTAGTGTTAAAATAAAATTAGCTTAATTTTTTAGTTGCCAAAAATTAAGCCAAATCTACTATAATCTTTTTAATAATTTATAATTTTTAGGACTTGATTTTGAGCGTACAACCTTTCACACATTTACATCTTCATACTGAATATTCTCTACTTGATGGGGCAAATAAACTTACAAATCTTGTAAGTCAGGTTAAAGAGCTTGGCATGACTTCTGTTGCTATGACAGATCACGGAAATATGTTTGGGGCGATTGATTTTTATCAGCAGATGAAAGCTGCTGGGATAAAGCCTATTATCGGGATAGAGGGGTATATCCACAATGGTGAAGAGATAGGTGATAAATCTACAAAACAGAGATTTCATATCTGCCTTTTGGCTAAAAATCAAAAGGGTTATGAGAATCTTATGTATCTCTCATCTAAGGCTTTTATAGAGGGTATGTACTACTTTCCAAGAATCAACAAAAAAGAGTTAGCAGAACATAGTGAAGGTCTTATCTGTAGTTCTGCTTGTCTTCAAGGTGAGGTAAATTGGCACTTGAATCTTGCAAATGATAGAAATGTGAGAAATGGTGCTTTGGGTTATGATGGAGCTATCGCAGTAGCAAGAGAGTATCAAGATATATTTGGTGAAGATTTTTACCTTGAACTTATGCGTCATGGAATCGGTGATCAGCTTTTTATAGATGAGCAGATTCTTAAAATCTCAAAAGAGACAGGCATCAAAATCATAGCTACAAACGACACTCACTACACTTATCCGGGAGATGCACAGTATCATGAGGCATTTATGTGTATCGGGATGAATAAACTATATGATGATCCCAATCGTATGAGACACTCTGTTCATGAGTTTTATCTAAAAAGTCCCGAGCAGATGGCTAGACTATTTGCAGATATTCCTGAAGCCATAGCAAATACACAAGAGATAGTAGATAAGTGTAATTTAGAACTTCAACTAGGTGACCCGATTCCTCCTAACTTTAAATTTACTCCAGAATATGCACATAATGATGGTTTAGAAATAAACCATGAAGATGATGCTCCACTAAGAGATGACGCAACTTTGGAAGAGAAAAAACTTTGGTTTAGTGGGATTGATAAAAATGATGCAGAGTATTTTACTTATAGATGTAAAATAGGTTTAGTTGAGAGACTTAAACATGTGCCAGAGCAAAAGCATGAGGAGTATAGAGAGAGATTAGAGTTTGAGATGGATATTATCAACTCTATGAAGTTTCCCGGTTATATGCTGATAGTTTGGGATTTTGTAAAAGTTGCCAAAGAGATGGGAATCGCAGTTGGTCCGGGGCGAGGAAGTGCTGCTGGAAGTTTGGTTGCTTACTCTCTTGATATTACAGATATTGACCCTATGAAGTATGATTTACTTTTTGAGCGTTTTTTAAATCCTGAACGGGTATCTATGCCGGATATTGATATGGACTTTATGCAGGCAAGGCGTGGAGAAGTTATAGACTATGTTGTAAAAAAATATGGACGAAATCAAGTTGCTCAAATCATTACTTTTGGTTCGCTTCTAGCAAAAGGGGTGATTCGTGATGTTGCTAGGGTTCTTGATATGCCACTATCTCAAGCCGATAAGATGGCAAAACTTATACCTGATGAACTTGGAATTACTTTAAATGGTAAAACAAAAAAAGGTCAGTTTATAGAGGGAGCTTTTCAAAAAGAGCCAAAAATATCAGAACTTATCGAGGGTGATGCAAATGCTAAACGAGTTTGGGAGTTTGCTAAAAAGTTAGAAGGTTTAAAGCGAAATTCTGGAATCCATGCAGCCGGAGTTGTTATCTCAAATGAGGAACTTTGGTATAAAACACCTATCTATAAACCATCAGGAGAGGATACTTTTGTAACTCAATATTCTCTTAATTTTCTTGAAGATGTTGATTTAATCAAGTTTGACTTCTTGGGGCTGAAAACTCTTGATGTAATTGATAATGCGATAAAGCTTATAAAAAGAAGATATGACAAAGATGTTATTTGGCATGAGATAGATGAGAATGATAAGAAGGTTTATGAGGTAATTAGAACTGGCGAGACAGTTGGAATGTTTCAGATAGAGTCTTCTGGTATGCAGGATTTAAACAAACGACTCAAACCAGATAACTTTGAGGATTTAATCGCTGTTCTTGCACTTTACAGACCGGGACCGATG
>JAGHAW010000199.1 GCA_021161305.1 Sulfurimonas sp. | reverse complement strand
TTGTTTTGTCTTTCATGTAGCTTACTATCGGTTTCCAGTTATAGTAAATGTGCAAAGAAGCGAATAACAAAAAAACAACCATAGAAGTTGTATGAAGCTCTCCATACTGACCTTTTGAGAGACCAAAGAGATGCCAGTCAGCCCAGTACGCAACTCGTCCATGTGGAACAATAAATAGCATTATTCCCGTATAACTCATGATTAGAAAAGAAAAACCAAGGGTTAAAGATGTAATTTTTTTCAAAATTATCTTCCTCCTCTTCTATTAGCAGGCATCGCATTTCTGTTACTTCTATATAAATCTAAAATCCAAGTAGAAACTTCATCTAAATCTTTGTCTGAAAGATGTTTATATGCCGGCATCTCTGTATCTGCAAAATTTCTATATTTCATCTTACTTCCATTTTTAATGCTGTCTATAATTTTAGACTTTGCATCATTGCCATACCACTTTAGATTTTTTCTAGCAGTTCCCATAAATGCCGGAGCCAGTTTTTTGCCCATTATATTGTGGCATTCCATACAACCATTATCTTTAGCAAGAGTCTCTCCACTCTGTGCAGATAAAACGGTAACTGTCGCTAATGAAACTAAAAGTATCTTTTTCATGATAGCATCCTTATATTAATTATAAAAATAGTATCAAAGATTTATTAGGGGAGTATTAAGGGGAAAAGATTAAGCTCTTCGTAAAAGCATCAATCTTCTAGTAAAAAGAACAAGCAGAGAAACAGCTAGAATCTTAAAATCCATCTCACTGGCAATATGAATATTATCAAAAGTATCACTCTGAGTTGCTTCAGCTCCAAGTGCCTGCATAGCCAGAATCTTAGGCGTATAAACAGCACTAAACATAAGTGATGAAAAGACAACTGTTACGGCTGAAGCAAAGGCGACAGCATCTCTTTGACCCATTTTATAGATTATAATCTCATAAGCTACAACTCCAAATGCAAGAAAATATACCCAGTAACTAAATCTATGAAATATTTCACCCATAATAATTCCGGCATTGTAACTATCTATAAGCATATCAACTAAGATTCTATCTGTATGAAAAATAACCGGAGCAACAAAAGCACCCAAAACAACAACAGCACCAAATGACGCTGCCAATATAACTAAATAACTAAAATCTAAATAAATATTTTGTTTCATTATAACCCTATTGTAAAGCCTCTATCAAAGTCACTAAGGTCTTTATAGAAGTTCAATTGTTTGTAATTTTTATTTTTTAAATAAGTCGTAATTCTACCCTTTTGGTCATAACCCATCTCACAAGTAAAAAAGTTAATCTTTCTCTTTAAGACTTCATCAAGAAGTTTTTTTATTATCTCATCTCCCACTACCCCACCAAAAAGAGCATTTTGAGGTTCGTAAGATAAATTTGATTCTAATGAGATACCATTTTCTATATACGGAGGATTTGAAACCAGATAATCAACATGCTCACTTATCGGTTCCAAAAGTGAACCAAGTCTTAACTCAACTCTATCTTTAAGTCCAAATCTTTCTATATTTATTTTCGCTACTTCTATAGCATCTTTTGAAATATCAACTGCTATAAACTTGGCATTTGGAAATTTCTTTGCTAACATGACAGAGATTATGCCACTTCCGACACCAACTTCAACAAAAGTCATCTTGGCATCTGAATTTGAAATATTTTTAACTACTTCATCTATAAGCAGTTCAGTTTCAGGACGAGGAATCAAAGCACCTCTATCTATATAAAAATCTTCACTATAAAAGCTTACACTATTTATGATATATTCAAACGGCTCATTTTGAGCTCGTCTCTCAACCCACTCATAAAGTTTTTCTAAATTTTCTACATGTTGTGACTGATTTGTAATTAACCAGAGTTCATCCACATCCAAATGAGCCATCAGTAAAAGTTGTGCTTCTCTTGATGCTCTTGGGATATGTGGTTTTAATCTAGCAGTTATCTCTTTTAAAACATCTTTGACTAAATCTCTGCTTCGCATGTTCCCTCTAAAGCAGTTTTATCAGCTTCTCCTACATCAACACCAAGTTCTTTTAATCTCTCTAAAACTGGGGGGTGCGTGTAGTGAAAAAAGATGTATAAAGGATGAGAGAGTGGAAAACTTTTATTCTCTGTCACTAACTTTTTAAGTGCATTTGCAAGTTCTATCGCTCCTGATGGACCACCTAACTCACTTCCCATCTTATCTGCTTCATACTCATTATGACGACTTACTATCCCCATAATCGGCATCATTATAAAACCTAAGACCGGCATAAAAAGAAGTAGCAGAATCATCATAAGATAAGGAGATTTACTTATCCCAAGTTCTAAATAAAGAGATTCCGGTAGATTTCCAAAGATAGCAAACATTGCAAAAAGCATAGCACCAACAAGTGCAATGTTTTTATATATATCTCCATGTGCAAAGTGACCTAACTCATGCCCTAAAACAGCCAACAGTTCTTTGGTTGTAAGCTTCTCTATAAGAGTATCAAAAAGTACAACTCTCTTAGCCTTTCCAAAACCACCAAAATAGGCGTTGAGTCTAGCATCTCTCTTAGAAGCATCACTAACAAAAACACCCGAACTTACAAAGCCGGTTCTATCCATAAGTCTTTTTATCTCATCATCCAACTCTTCATCTTCAAGTGGAGTCAGTTTATCAAAAAACATTGCACGAAAAGCCGGATAGAGCATATTTATCAAAATTACAACAACAAAGATAAATATAAAACTCCACAGCCACCAAAGAGTAAAACTTATTATGATAGAATAGATTCCCCAAACAACCAAAGAACCTAAAACAAGTGTCATAACAAATGAAATAAGAGTATCTTTTATCCATTGTGCTTTAGTAGATTTGTTAAACTTAAATGCTTCGTCCAAAACAAATTTTTCATAGTAGGAAAAAGGTAGTGAAATTATGGAGTTTACAACTAAAAAACCCATCACAATTGCTATATTCATAATAGCTTCATTTTCAAAAAACAGACTGCTTTGCAGATATGAAATACCAAATCCAATCCACGCAACAAACATCAAATAATCAACAAAAGAGTTTACTATAGAAAGCTTCTCTTTTGCTACAGCATAATTTCCTGCAATTAAAAATTTTGTATCTGAAAGCAAAACTGCTTTTTTTCTTTTTGCTATATTTATATAACCTATCTGCATTACACTTACATAGATAGAAATCAGAACAAAAAGAGTATATATCACGACCATTGTCATTAACATTAAAAGACCTTAATTTTTTTTTGCAATTGTATCATTTTTTACTATTTTAGTGGTACTTTTTTCAATGTTTTTTCTATTGCCACTCTATTTGCATCATCATCATCAAAAACACTATTTATTACCAAATAAATCACACCCAAAAGAAGCCCTGATAATATAACAGCCTTTACAACTCGTTTTTTTTCACCCTTTAAAGTATCATAGTCACTTATATCTTCTAATCTTGGTTCACTCATAATTTTTTCCTTTATTTGCAAAACTTCATAAACTAGATTCCGAATCAAGTCCGGAATGACGGACTATATGGACTTTTGTCATTCCGGACTGCATGGACTTTCGTCATTCCGGACTATATGGACTTTCGTCATTCCGGACTATATGGACTTTTGTCATTCCGGACTTGATCCGGAATCTAAGTTATGCAAGAAGTTTATTGTAAAATTTGACACATATTAACAAAGACTTAACATAATAACCATACAATATTGAAGTTAATACAACTACTTAAGTAGATTCTAAAGGTTAATTATGATTTCAAATGAGCATGTGAAGAAAGTTTATAAGATGGGTGAGATAGATTTAACTGTTATCAAAGACCTCAACCTTGACATTAATTATGGTGAGTTTATAGCCATAGTAGGACCTAGTGGAAGTGGTAAAAGTACGGTTTTAAATCTTATTGGTTGTCTTGATAAACCTACAGAGGGTAAAATAATTATAGATGGGACAGATACTACTCAACTCTCTCGCACAGAACTAGCAAACTTCAGAGGGGAAAACATAGGTTTTATCTTTCAAAGTTTTAACCTATCCCTGTGTTATCTGTTTATGAAAATATAGAATATCCTCTTATCATGATTCAAAATTTACCTCAAAAAGAGCGTCATAAAAGAATTATGAAACTACTCCAAGAGGTAGATATGCTTGACCAAAAAGATAAATTTCCCGACCAACTCTCTGGTGGTCAGCGTCAAAGAGTTGCCATAGCAAGAGCCTTGGTTACAAAACCTAAAATAATCTTTGCAGATGAGCCTACGGCAAACCTAGATACAAAAACATCTAACCAAATCATCACACTGATGAGAAACATCCAACAAGAGTTTAACACTACTTTTATATTTGCTACACATGATGAAAAGATTGTTACTGCGGTCGATAGAATCATCACTCTTGTAGATGGTGTAATTACAGATGATAGAAAGGTTACATCATGAAAAATATAATTAAAATCTCATTTAGAAACCTACTTAGAAGTGGAAGAAGAACACTCTTAACAGCTAGTCTGATCACTATAGGAGTAATGTTTGTTTTAGTATATGCAGCACTCTCTGGAAGTTTTAAAGCTTACATGGTAGGGCAAGTTACAGACTCAATGCTTGGTCATATACAGATTCATAAAAAAGGCTATATCGCTTCTGTTGATAATCTGCCACTAGATAAAAATATAAATCAAAAACAGCTAGATAAAATTACAGAGTTGTTGGATAAAAACAAATTTATCCAAAGTTATACTTTTCGCCTAAAATTAGGAACAATGTTTTCCAACTATACGGCTTCAACAAATATTAGATTAAATGGTATAGACCCACAAAAAGAAGCAAAAACACTACCTCTCTTTGCTTCTCGCATAGAGGGGATTGATGCTGCTACACTTAAAGAAGGCAGTATCATAGTTCCTGAACTTCTAGCAAAGGGGATGAAAGTTAAAAAAGGCGACACAGTTGTTCTTGTTGCCACAAATCAAAAAGGCTCTGTAAATGGTCTTAACTTCAAAGTTGAGGGAAGCATAGAACCTATCTCCGGACCCGGTGGACGAGATGGTTATATACATATAAATGATGTAAAAAAACTACTTAGACTAAAAGATGCAGAGGTAAGTGAAGTTGTTATTCGCTTAAAAGATGTAACGAATCTCAAACAAGTTATGAAGATGTTAAAACCGTTAAGTGAAATAAAAAATCAAAAAGACAAACCTGTTTTTGAGATTCACACTTGGGAAAAATTAAGCCCATTTTATAATATTGTTAAAATGCTCAATATTATGGATATTTCTAT
>JAGHAW010000194.1 GCA_021161305.1 Sulfurimonas sp. | reverse complement strand
GTTAAAAATCCTAATGATTATTTAACTGTTGGTGAGGAAATTGATGTTGAAGTTATAGAGATTAATCCTAAAACTCATAAACTTCGTGTATCTTTAAAAAGATTACTTCCAAAACCATTTGATGAATTTTCTAAAAACTACAATGAAGGTGATGTTGTAACTGGTACTATTACTTCACTTACTGATTTTGGTGCATTTGTTCGTATTGCTGGTGTTGAAGGTCTTCTACATAACCAAGATATCTCTTGGGATAAAAACACTAAGTGTAAAGATGTTTTAAAATCTGGCGAAGAGATAGAAGTTAAAATAGCTAAAATCAATCGTGAAGATCAAAAGATTTCTCTAAACAGAAAAACTCTTTTAGAATCTCCAATAGATAAGTTTGCTACAACTCACAAAGTAAATTCTGTTGTAACCGGTACTATCCGTGATATTAAAGATTTCGGTGTATTTATATCTTTAGAAGATGGTGTTGATGCACTTATTCGTGATGAAGATTTAACTCCACTTGTAAAAGATGAGTTAGAAGTTGGTCAAGAGATTGAAGCTGCTATTGCTGTTATTGACACTCGTCGTGACCGTATTCGTCTATCGGTTAAAAAATTAGATTATATTAAAAATCAAGCAATACTTGAAGAAATTAATGATACTGAATCACACTCTTTAGGTGATTTAATAAAAGATAAATTTCAGTAGTAGCTAAAATGCAAAAGATATTAAAATGGTTTGCTCCGATTTTAACAGTTGGAGTGGCTATTTTTATCATCTTTTTTCTAATCTCTATAAATTCGTCAGATAAACTAGATGATGTTGAACCTCTACTCCATAAAAGTGAAGTTGTTCAAAAAAAACCAGAAAAAGTTTGGTTAAATCATTTTTCAAAAACTGAAAAATTGGGATATTTTTATCCTGTAAATGAAGTTTATATTTCAGTAGATTTAAACGAAAAAATAACTAATACTATTCTCATTTATAAACTATCAGCACCACTTTTAGACCCTTATCAACTTTTTTGTTTAAAAGAGGAACTAAAACAGCATAGTTTAAACTATTATCTTAAACGAGATGAACGAGGTGTAGAATTACTTATTTATTCAAAAAACATAAATAAATTAAACTCTTTAGTCAGAGTTTTAAAAAATTACCAAATTTCGGCAACTATAAAGCCGTACAAAGAGGAAACCCGATGAAAAAACATACTGTAGTAGTTTGCGATCATATCCACAAAGCTGGATTAGAAATGCTTCAAAATGATGAAAATATAAACTTTGTAATGGCAGCAGATGTTGATAAAACTGAGCTTGTTGAAAAAATTATTCCAACTGCTGATGTAGCTATAACAAGAAGTTCTACGGATGTTGATGCTAAGTTTATCAAAAATGCTAAAAACATGAAAGCAATTGTTCGTGCTGGTGTTGGTGTTGATAATGTAGATATTCCAGGGTGTTCAAAAGAAGGTATTATAGTTATGAATGTGCCTACTGCAAACACTATTGCTGCGGTTGAACTTACTATGACGCATATGCTCTCATGTATGAGAATGTTTCCATATTCACATGACCACCTGAAAAATCAGAGAATTTGGAAGCGTGAAAAATGGTACGGATATGAAATGAAAGGTAAGAAACTTGGTGTAATCGGTTTTGGTAATATCGGTAGTCGTGTTGCAAAAAGAGCTCAATCTTTTGAGATGGATATTGTTGCGTATGACCCTTACATTCATCCATCAAAAGTTACAGATTGTGATATGACATATACTAAAGAGTTTGAAGATATTCTCTCTTGTGATATTATTACTATTCATACACCTAAAAATCAAGAGACTCTTGATATCATAGGTGAGGCTGAGATAGCTAAAATGAAAGATGGTGTAGTTTTAATCAACTGTGCTAGAGGTGGTCTCTATAATGAAAAAGCCCTTTTTAACGGTCTTAAATCTAAAAAAATTCGTTTTGCAGGTATAGATGTTTTTAATAAAGAACCGGCAACAGACAATCCTTTACTGGAACTTGATAATATCTGTGTATCTCCACATCTTGGTGCTAATACATTTGAATCTCAATACAACATAGGAACACAAGCAGCTGAGAATGCTATGGAGGCTGCTAAAGGTATAGCATATCCACATGCTATGAATTTACCGATAGATGAGTCTAAAATACCATCGTTTGTAAAGCCATTCTTGGAGATGGGACAGAAAATTGGTTTCTTAGAATCTCAAATGAATAAATCTCAAATTATAGCTATTAAAGTAAGTGGTCATGGCGAAATTGCTAACTATGTAGATTCTCTTTCTACTTTTGTAGCTGTTGGTGCAATGAGTCAAAGCAGTGATGATACTATAAATTATGTAAATGCAGAATTTGTAGCTAAAGAAAAGGGCATTAAAATAGTGTCAGAAGCCTTGTCAGATTCATTAGTATTTAAAAATCTTATTACTATCAAACTTACTACTTCAGAGGGTATAACTACTATTAGTGCTACTATCTTTGATGATGGTGTTATGCGTATAACAGCTATCGATGGTTTTGATATAGAAGTGGCACTTAAAGGTGACATGATTCTATTTAAAAATAGTGATATACCAGGTGTTATTGGAAATATTGGTTCTACTTTAGCTAAATATAATGTAAATATTGCAGACTTTTCACTTGCAAGAAACAGTGAGTCTCAAGCCTTAGCAGTTATCTTAGTTGATGATGTAGTTAATGATGTGACACTTAATGAATTAGCATCTCTTGATGCGTGTATCAGCGTTAATTACGCTAGATTATAATCCTCTTTTTCTTCTAGTTCCATCTCTCCTGAGATGGAATTCATATCTGTATTTATTTTTTTAAATATTGTTATTGTGATATACATTCCCATCGGGGACGATGGGAACGAGTCTGAATATGAAAATTAAATCGCTTCAGTCTTATCCATTAAAATAGGGATAAATAGAAGTGAAACTATAACTGCTGCTACTGTTCCAGAGATTAGGGCAACTCCTAGACCACCAAAAATTGGGTCACTTGCAAGTAGTGCCGAACCAAGGATGATAGCAATGGCTGTAAGCACAATAGGTTTAGCTCTTGTAGCACTGGCAATTGCGATAGCTCTTCTTTTTTCTATCTGTTTATCTTCTATCAGACTCTTTGCAAAGTCTATAAGAAGCAGAGAATTTCTTGAACTGATTCCAATAAGTGCGATGAAGCCTATAAGTGAAGTTGCAGTCAGGAAAAATGTTTCAGTCGTAACTAAGTCAGCTACCCAATGCCCTATAATAACACCTATGATAGAGAGAAAGCTTCCACCCAAAACTATGCCACTGAGAGCAAAAGATTTATAGTAGATAACCAAAAGTAAAAAGATTAGTACCAGAGCTGCAATAAATGCTGCTCCTAACTCTTTAAATGTATCTAGTGTTACTTTCATCTCCCCATCCCAGCGAAGAAGATACTTCTCGCCACTCTCTTTGTCAATAAGGTTTAAATCAAACATGTAAGTAGTGATACCAGGAACTTTTGATACTTCATAATCTTTTGAAAAGTACTCCATCATCTTTTCTCTGGCATCTAAAAGTGGATAGACTTGAGAGACCATATCAGCTTCAGCTACTACATTTACCATAGTCTTTAAATCTTTGTGATAAATCATAGGACTTGATTTTGTCTCTTTAATCTCCACTACTTCTGTAAGAGGAACCATCATGCCTTGTTTGTTCATAAGATTAAGTTGAGAAAGTTTTGTTGTAATTCCCAAAAGGGTGCTAGATGTAAGTGTTTGACTCTCTTCACTTAGCGATACAAAGATAGCGATTTGGTCATTTAAGTCAATGGTATTTTTAACAGCAACACCCATACCTTCAAATGCTAAGTATAAGATTTGATTAACCTGTTCAACACTAAGTCCACTTCTTGAGATTTTATCTTTTATAGGGATTAGTTCAAATTTATCATAACTTTCATCTGCCATTACATCGACATCAACCAGACCATCAGTTTTATTTAAAATTGATGCCACTTCATTAGATAGAGCTATGACTTTTTGGTTATCTTTACCATATACTTCTACGACAATAGCAGCAAGAGTAGGAGGACCGGCAGGCATCTCTACCATTTTAATACTTGTACCACTAACCATAGGCATACACTCTTTTTGAATGATAGGACGAAGTCTTTGTACCATGTTAAAAGATTTTTCATCTCTACCATGTTTATCTGTAAGATTTACTACTATTTCAGAGTACTGTTCACCCATTTTCATAGCACTGCCTTTAACTAGACCTGCATAATCCAAAAGAGCACCTTGTCCAAGAAAGATTTCTATATCTGTAACTTCTTTCTCTTTTTGAAGTATATCTGTTACACATGCCGTAACACTTTTTGTTTGATGCATAGAACTTCCAGATGGTGTATCTACATAGACGGTAAAAGTGTTTGCACTCTTTCCAGGTAGCATTTTGGCTAAAACTATTTTAGTTGGAAACATCATAAATGAGCCAAAAAGAAGTATAACAAAGAGTATCAATATCATAGTTGTTTTTGCTTTGTTGTTTAAGACATTAAAAATAAATGTTTCAAATTTATTGCTGTGTTGATGACTCATTATTTAGCCTCCTTTTTGTTATGTATGTGAGATCCATCTTGAGATCTGCTTAGAAATTTTTTACTTAAATATGGTGTAAATATATAGGCTATAACAAGTGAAGCCATAAGGGCTACTGGTACATTTAGTGGAATAGGTTTCATAAACTCTCCCATCATACCACCAACAAATGCCATAGGTACCATTGTTAAGATAATAGCAAGGGTTGCTACATTTGTAGGTGCTCCTATCTCATCTGTTGCTTTGATTAGAAGTTCATCTATATCTTCAAACTCACTTTCATGTGAATGCATATGTCTGTGAATATTTTCTATTACAATAATAGCAGCATCAACGAGCAGTCCAAGTGAGAGCAGGAGTGCAAAGAGAGTAATTCTGTTGATGGTTTGATCTCCCATATATGCTACAAAAAGAGTAACAGCAAGTATGGCAGGAACTGTAAAAGTAACGATAATAGATTCTTTCCAACCAAGGAAAAATGCAAGCATAACAGCGATGATGGCAATTGTAATAAGAAGGTGAGAAACAAGTTCATTTACAGCTTCATCTGCTCTCTCTCCATAATTTCTTGTAATTACATAAGAGATTCCAAGTTTTTCAAGTCTTGCTTTGTTCTCTTGTAGAAGTTCTTTTACACCATCTGCTACAGATACAGCATTTGTCCCTGCTAGTTTTGATATAGCTAGAGTTATCTGCTTATATTGTTCACCATTTTTAAGGATGATTTGAGCACTCTGTTTTCTTTGCTTATCAATAGAATCACTGACTTGTGCTACATCTTTTAAGTAGATTGGGCTACCCATGTATTGTGCAACTATGATGTTTTGAACATCTTTTATAGAATCAATTGCATTTTTTATACCAAATACTACGAGTTTATTGTCTGGAGTTTCCGCTTTTACATCTGGTACACGAATAGCGATAGATTTTATGCCGTTTACAATTTGTCCAAGAGAGAGGTGATAACCTTTTAGTTTTGCCAAATCAACTTCTACATTGTATTGTTGTTTGTGAGCACCTTTAAATTCAGTCTTTGAAACACCATCTATAATTTTTATCTCTTTTTTGATATTTTCAATAGTTTCTAAAAACTTTGGATAACTTATCTTATTCTCTTTTTGATAAAAAGCAACACCTACTATAGGTATATCAATATCTATATCAAATGGTTTTATAAGTGGTTGCATAATATTTTTTGGCATTTGATCCATATTTTGCATTACTTTATCATAGATTTTCAGGTTTGAGATCTCTCTGTCTTGCCCGATAAAGTACATGATGTTTATAACAGCTACACTATCCATACTCATAGAGTAGGTATGCTCGATTCCCTTAATCTCTTTTAGTCTTGCTTCAAGTGGCTCAACTATAATCTTTTCAATCTCTTTTGGCTTTAATCCGGGGGCAGGGATAATAATAGTACCACCACTTATTGAGATTTGAGGGTCTTCCTCTCTCGGTGTAACCTCTAAAGCCATATAGCCAATAGCCAGTAAGAATATGGCTAAAACTGCTGTAAGTGGATTATACAGGAAATTTTTAGCCAATTTACCAGCATAGTCTGTGACTTTGATGTGTGATAAATCTTTTTCTTTCATGATTAGTTAGCCTTTATATCCACAGTTGCATACATACCGGGATATACAGAGGCATTTGTGCTTTTAAAAGAAATTTTTATTTTAAATGTGTGCGTCATTGGGTTTGAGCTTGGGATTATTGCTGTAACAGTTCCAATCATCTTTAGTTTAAGTGATGGGATGTGTGCAACTACTTTTGTTCCATGTTTTATAAGTCCAAGATTTGTTTCTGCAATTTCAGCAGAGATTTTCAAGTCACTTAAATCAGATAAAACAATAGCTGGCATACCAGGCATTGCCATCTCTCCAACTTTGATGTTTTTAGCAACTATAACACCACTGTTTGGTGCTTTGATATTTAAGTATTTGTATTGGTTTTTAACCTCTGCTAGTTGAGCTTCGGCTTGAATAACCTGCTTTTGTGCAATAGCTATCATATTTGCTAGATTCAGTTCAGCAAGTTGAAGGTTTTCAACTTCAAACTTTGAAACCATATCTTTTTTTAGAAGTCTTTTATGTCTCTCAAGATTTAATTTTAGGTTTGTGTATTGGTTTTGGTACATTTGGAGAGATAGTTGAGCTTGTGAGATTCCAAGTTTAACTTGTGTCATAGCCGAATCTATCTCTTTAGAATCTATAGTATAGAGAAGTTGCCCTTTTTTAACATGCTCACCTTCTGAGACTCTTACTTCTGTAACAAAGCCCATAAAACGGCTTGTAATCATCTTTTGGTTGTCAGAAATTACACTTCCTGAGAGTGTAAGAGTTTCAGCTATAAGTGAAGCTCCAAGTGCCAGTAGTAGTAAAAGTTTGTTCATTTTATTTTTCTCCGTTTGCTAGTTTTTCAAGTGCGAAAATTCTTTCATTTCGTTTGTTTTTTGCCATTTGCAGTTGTAGGATTTTTTGAATTTGTTCAGACTGTTTGATGATAACATCACTCATAGAAGATAGTTTTTCTCTATATCTGCCCTCATAGTTTTCATATATTGCATTTGCAAGGTCTAACTCTTTTTTTAGAGATACTATCTCAGCATCAGCAGTCTCTATCTCTGTTCTTGTTTTTGCAATTTTAAGGGCTATACCTTTTTTTGCAAGTTGAACCTGAGTCTTGGTTTTTAGGTGGTCAAGTCGTGATTTTTCAACTTTTGCACCGTCTATGCCACCGTTGAATATATTCCAAGTTAGTCTAGCACCGACCGTATAAGCTTTGTGGTCATTTGCATCTCCTAAAAATGTATCATCAGCAGTTGCTATTTGTGCAAAAGCACCTACCATAGGGTAGTAAGATGATTTGGAAACATCAATCATACTCTGTCTTACTTCTAATCCCGTTTGGGCTCTTTGAATATCTAAGTTAGAGTTTAAAATATCTTCATCGCTAAGTAGTGGCATAGGAACTTCAGAAGATGGAGTTTGAATAGTAGTGACTTTTCTATTTAGTAAAAAACTAATATAGTGATATAAGAGTTTTTGATTTGAATCCATTTGAACTATAAGTCTCTCAACATTACCTTTTTTTGCTTTAACTTCTAGCAAATCAACTTTTTTAGCATAACCGACTTCTATCATGTTTTTTGTCATATTTTCTAAAGTCTCAATATTATCTAAGATAGTTTTTAAATGTTTTGTTGAATCACGCAAAAGTGCCATATCATAGAAGCTTTTTCTTACTTCATAGATTTTTTGATTTATAACTTGTGTTTTTTCTAAAGTTTTCATCCTTGTCATAGATTCCATAATGTCTGAATAACTGCTAATCTGAAAACCTGTAAAG
>JAGHAW010000166.1 GCA_021161305.1 Sulfurimonas sp. | reverse complement strand
TTATTGAAGAGTTTTATGATACAATAACTATTAAAAGACATGTTTATTGGTAGGGGAAACTCGTGGATAGAATAACAACTGATTTACTAGATAATGGCTCTATTATGAAAGGTCAAGTTGATAGACTCTTAGCCAAGGGGATAGATCAAAGCCTAATTTTAAGAGATATAACTCTATCTGGTTTTATGACAATGGATAGGCTTGTTCGATTTATTGTTGATCAAATTAGAAATGGAGTTTACGAGCTATCTATTATAGATAATTATGACTACATAAAAGAGAGTGTTGTTCTACAAAAATTAGCAGATGAAGAAAATATACTTTTTGTAGATTTAGATTCCATAGATATGGATTATCAGCTTACAGAAAGAATACCTTTAGCACAGTTAAAAAAACATCATGCTCTACCAATTTCTCAAGATGATTTAAGTATTACCATAGCTTTTAGTGATCCTCTTAATATTGATGCCCAAGAATCACTACAGAGACTTTTTCCTAGAAAACCTATGAATGTGGCTGCTGCAACAAAAAAACAGATTGAAGCCTACATATTTAAAGTTGAACTAAAAGATAGTGTAAAAGGTTTGATTAAAAAGATACGGGATGAATTAAATTCAATTGCATCTTTAGAAGAACAACAAGAATCTTCATCTATACTGCTTCTAATAGATGTAATCCTTAAAACTTGTATCAAAGGACGAGCTAGTGATGTTCATGTAGAACCTACAGAGAAAAACTGTGTTGTTCGTGGTCGTGTTGATGGTAAATTGGCTGAGATGTTTATATTTGAAAAAGACATATACCCTCCCTTAGCTTCTCGTCTTAAACTGTTAGCAAACCTTGATATAGCTGAAAAAAGAAAGCCTCAAGATGGGCGTTTTTCAACTCTTGTCGGTAATACGGAGTTTGATTTTCGTATATCAACACTTCCTATTCTCTATGGGGAATCTATAGTTATGAGGGTGCTTGATAAACAAAAAGCCCTTGTAAAACTAGAAGATGCCGGTATGGATAGCGTAAGTTATCATAAATTTCTAAAAGGATTAGAGTCTCCATATGGGATAATTTTAGTGACGGGACCTACAGGTAGTGGTAAAACAACCACTCTATATGGTGCATTAAATGAGCTTAGAGATGTTAGAGATAAAGTAATTACAGTTGAAGATCCAGTTGAATACAGAATGAATCTTATCCAACAAGTTCAAGTAAATGCAAAAGTAGGACTAAGTTTTGCAGCAGCACTTCGCTCAATCTTAAGACAAGATCCAGATAAAATTATGATTGGTGAAATTCGTGACCAAGAGACACTGGAAATTGCGATAAAAGCAGCTCTTACTGGGCACTTAGTTATCTCCACTCTTCATACGAATGATTCTATAAGTGCTATTCCCCGTATGGTTGATATGGGAATTGAAAACTATCTCATTAGTGGTGCATTGGTGGGAATACAGGCACAGAGACTTGTTAGAAAGATTTGTCCTAATTGTAAAACAGAGGAGCAAGTTCCAGCCTCTGCCTTAGAAGAGTTAAAAGATTTGATTCCAGAAGGGGTAAAATTTTATAAAGGGAGAGGTTGCAAAGAGTGTAACGATACTGGATATATGGGTCGAGAAATGATATGTGAAGTTTTAACTATAACCGAAGAGTTATCATCTCTTATCGCAAAGGGTGCATCAAAAGATGCTATGCTAGAACAGGCACTCAGTGATGGATTTATTCCTATTTTCAAAAATGGAATACAAAAAGCCATAGATGGTGTAACTAGTATTGAAGAGATATTAAGGGTAGCAAAATGACTTATTTTGTAGCAACAGTATTAACCAAAGGTAGGAAGGAACAGTTTCCTCTCTATGCAAACGATAGAAAAGAAGCAAATAATTATGCTAAGCTAAAATTTTCTGGCATAATTATTAAAGTTGTTGAAGCTGAAGAGCCTCTTGATGCAAAATTCATAAGATTTAAAACAAATCTTATGCAAAATATCAGAAAAAGAAAAATTAAACCAGATGCCTTAATCGCAGCAATCAGACAATTGGCAGTTATGACAAATGCTGGTATATCTATTTATGACTCACTCAATGAAATAGCAAGCTCCACAGAGGATGAAAACCTTAAGTTTGTTTTTTCTAAACTTGCTGACGATATTAACTCTGGTCATGCTCTATCTACTTCTATGGAAAACTTTCGTTTTGAACTTGGCAACCTAACAATTGCTATGGTCCAATTAGGTGAAAAAACTGGTAATTTAGATGAATCTCTCTACTCTCTAGCAAATATGCTTGAAGAGATTCGTGCCAATTATATTAAATTTAAAAAGGCAATGGCATACCCAAGAAATGTTATGATTGCTATGGCAATAGCTTTTACAATTTTAATCTCCTATGTTGTACCTCAATTTAAAACTATCTTTGAAGAGTTGGGTGCTAATCTGCCTATGCCAACTTTAATACTACTAAAATTAGAGTATATCTTTAATAATTTTGGTCCATACGTACTAGCAGCAATCTTTATATTTGTAGTTGTTTTTAAATATTTTGTTAATAACTCTCAAAAATTTAGATATGGTTGGCATAAATTTTTACTAAAAATTTATCTTATTAAAAATATAATTAAATTCGCAACGCTTAGTCGTTTTACGCTTGTCTTTTCTGAACTTGTTCGTGCTGGTATTCCTATCGCTGAAGCACTGGACACATCAACATCCATGATAGACTCCCTACCTTTAAAAAGGAAACTCATGACAGTAAGAGCAACTGTTGAAAAAGGTGGAACCTTAAATCAAGGTCTTAAAGAGACTGAACTATTTGAGAATATGATTATTCAGATGATTAGTGCCGGTGAGGATAGTGGTGCATTAGATGCAATGGTGAGTAAAGTGGCTGATTATTATAAAATGAGATTTGATGCAATTATCGAGGGTCTTGCAGAAGCTATAGAGCCTATTATGCTTCTTATAATTGCTTCTATGGTTCTCTTACTAGCACTTGGGATCTTCTTACCTATGTGGGATATGGGGAATGCTGTTCAGGGTAGAGGATAGATATTTTATATCTACTCCTGACTTCATACACTAAACCAATCTAAAGCCAAGAAACAAGGGGTTTGCTTTTTTATTTAGGCACTACATAAGATAAGGTTTTGTGAGAATTGGCACTCCCATTAGTTTATAAATCTTTTTTGCATCATTTGATATTTTAGATGGCATGGCAAACTTTTTATCTGTTTTTTTATCATAGAGTATTGATACCTGTATAGAGAGCAGTATCTTTCTTATTTTTTCTGGTGATAGTTTTATATATTGTAATCTTACTCTATGCTCTAAATGCCTTACTAATGTATAAGCCATGAATGATATGACTAAGTGGGCTTTTACTCTTTGTGGTTTCCAGTGGTAGATAGGTCTTATTTTTAAATCATGTTTTGTGATTCTAAATGACTCCTCTACTTGCCAAAGGTTGGAGTATTGGTGTATTAGTTCCTTATTGGTTAGTTTTGTGTTATTTGTGATAATACCTTTTAAGCCATCCCACAAAGCATCTTCGTCTATTTTGTCTTGATTTAGCACTAAAGATATATCACAAGCTGCTTTATCGTTTTCTT
>JAGHAW010000240.1 GCA_021161305.1 Sulfurimonas sp. | reverse complement strand
TCATTCTTGAAGGTCAAGCAGGTTATCCTCGTATGAATGCTGAGCGTACAAATGCTAGAGCTTCATTAATTGAACAAACTGGTGTTAAACTTCGTGATATGATGCCGTGGATTAGTGCGAACAAAATAGTAGATACATCTAAAAACTAAAATAGCGACAAGATGGGCGTTAAAAACAGAGTGAACTGCTTCGCTCTATCTCTATAAAATATATTTCAATATGGCAAAGCCATGTTGAAATATGGTTAAATACACTCCTTATGTACACTAAGTGTGCTTTCTCACTATACTCCTTAAGTTTACATTACACTTTTACTTTTTGTAGCTTTTAGCAAAGATTTCATTTAATTTATATATAATTTTAGAATAAAGGTATTTTAAAGTGATGAATAAATATAAACAGCTTACTTCTTTTGGTCAAGATTTATTGGGTAAAAATTCTCTCATTGATGCTGTCTCGTGCATATCTCAAAGTGCAAAAAATATTATTGGGGCAGATCGTTGTTCTTTGTTTATCTATAATATAGAAGAAGATGAGTTGTGGACAACATTAGCTGATGGTATCCAAAAGATTGTTATCCCTTTTGATATGGGCATAGTAGGTCAAACGATTAGACTTAAAAAGCCTATCATAGAAAATGATCCCTATGGTAATGTAAATTTTTTATTTGATGTTGACATAGAAACAGGTTACTATACGCAAAATATTTTGACTGTGCCAATTTTTAATTTAAAAAGAGAGGTTATTGGAGTATTAGAATTTTTAAATAAAGAAGATAGTTTTAATGACGAAGATTTGAAGTTTATGATACTTTTTTCGGAGTATGTCAGTAATTTTATAGTGAAAAATCCAAAATCTATAGATTTGGAAATCTTTAAGTAGTTTTTTATTACAATATGCAAGAAGTCTATGAATAATGTATCAAAAGGAATAATATGTCAGTAAATAGTTTAGTTGTGGTCATAAGTGTCGCCATTTTATTCACTGGTTGTGCAGTTGTAAAACCTACTCGCACACACAATATACCATCAAGTCAAGAGGTTGAGATTAGTAAGTCTATAGAGGCTGAGAGAATAAACAAGCCAACAAGTCTAAAAAGAAAAGTTGCTATTGGTCGTTTCACTAATGAGACACGGTATGGTCAGAGCTTTTTTATTGATAAAGATAGTAATCGCATCGGAAAACAGGCGATGGATATACTCTCTGCTAAACTTTTTGAAACAGGCAGATTCATTATGCTTGAAAGATCTGATTTGAGTAAGATTCAGCAAGAGCTTAAGATGGGAGAAAAAACTTCTTTGAAAAACTCTGCAGACTTTTTGATTCTGGGTTCTATTACTGAATTTGGACGAAAAGAGAATAGTGCTGTTGGTGTATTTAGTCGCGTTAAAAAACAAGAGGCATTTGCAAAGGTACATATTCGTATTGTTGATGTAAGTACAGGTCAGATTATCTACTCAGAAGAAGGTAAAGGCAAGGCTTTTAGTGAGGCTGGTACTGTAATGGGTGTTGGTGATAAGGGTGGTTATAATGGACAACTTAACGATAAAGCTATTGATGCGGCAATCTCTGATTTGGCATCAAATATTATAGAAAATATGCTTGATAAACCTTGGCGTGGATATATCTTAGGTTACGAAGATGGTAGTGTTATAACTTCAGGTGGTAAAAGTCAAAATATAAATGCTGGAGATGCTTTTGATGTTATAAGAGAGGGCAAAAAAGTTAAAAATCCTCAGACAAATATGATGATTACTCTTCCTGGAAAAAAAGTAGCATCTATTGAAATTGATAGTACTTTTGGTGATACACCAGAGACAGAGGTTTCATTTGCAACTATTATTGAGGGAAGTCTTGATAGCAATATTAAAAAGAAAGATTTTAGCAATCTTTTTATTCAAGTTAGAAAGGAGAGATAGTGAAAAAATTATTAATTGCTCTTTCACTTTTGTTGATTTTACTGAGTAGTGGATGTGGATATAAAGAGGGAGTTTTAAGTGAGCAGAGACAATCTTCTATCTACTTTTCAGGTAATACAAGAGGGTTAACCGTTTCCATAGATGGTGGAGAAGAGTTTAAGGTAAGTCCGGGTCGTAATAATCAATATAGAATCAAACCGGGTAAGCATGATATTCGTGTCTATCGTGGAGAAAATATTATAGTTGATCGTAGGATTTATCTTGGTGACGGAGTTGCCAAAGAGATAGGAGTTCATTAGATGATAAGTAGTAGATATATTAAGCTTTTATCGGCTGTAGCGATTGGTTTTTTTATGGTAGGTTGTAGTGGATCAAAACCTCTCTATGTTTATGGTGATTATAGTGATAGTTACTATGCATATAAAAAGGATATGAGTCCTGAGTCAATGCTTGAACTTCAAAAAGTGATAGAAGAGGCGATAGAAGAGGTAGGAGATAGTAGGTCTGGACGCGTTGCACCAGGTATGTATGCAAATCTTGGTTATATATATCTTAAAACTGGCAAAGCAAAAGAAGCAGTTGCGAGTTTTAACAAAGAGAAGTCTATCTATCCAGAATCGGCACACTTTATGAG
>JAGHAW010000005.1 GCA_021161305.1 Sulfurimonas sp. | reverse complement strand
GGTTTATGCTCCATATATATTAAATATCATCTCTAAAGATGAACTTGTAATATCTTTGAATAAGCCAGATAAAAAAAGAAGACGAAGAAAAAGTTCGATTCTGCTTGATGACTTAAAAACTGGTGATTATGTAGTTCATGAAGATTATGGTGTTGGTATCTTTGAAGCTATTGAACAGACTGAGATTCTTGGCGGTATCAAAGATTTTATAGTTATAAAATATATTGGCGATGATAAGATTCTATTGCCTGTGGAGAATCTTGATACTATTGACCGTTATATCGCTAGTGGAGGTTCAACTCCTGTTTTAGATAAGCTTGGTAAGGGAAGTTTTGGCAGACTCAAAGAGAAAGTTAAAAAGCGTCTTTTTGAGATAGCTGGAGATATTGTAAACACGGCAGCAGCAAGAGCTTTGATAAAAGCACCAAAAATTTCTTTGGCAAAAAAAGAGTTAAAAGAGTTTCAAAAACTTGCAGGATTCGAATATACGCAAGACCAAACTGTTTCTATAGATGAGATACTCTCTCAAATGGGGTCGGGGCATATTATGGATAGGCTTCTTAGCGGGGATGTTGGTTTTGGTAAAACAGAAGTAGCATTAAACACTATCTTTGCAGCTTTTAAATCAGGTTATCAATCAGCTTTTATAGTTCCAACAACACTACTCTCTGCTCAACACTATTGTTCACTTGATGAAAGATTTTCAGAGTTAGGTATAAGATATTCAAAACTAGATAGATTTGTATCTACAAAAGATAAAAATAGTGTTATAAAAGCTTTAGCTTCTGGAGAGTTGGATGTTGTTGTTGGAACACACTCACTTTTTGGATTGGAGTTTAAAAACCTTGGTGTAGTTATCATAGATGAAGAGCATAAGTTTGGTGTAAAACAAAAAGAGAAGATAAAAGAGCTTTATCATAGCGTTCATCTGCTCTCAATGAGTGCTACACCGATACCTCGTTCACTAAATCAAGCACTAAGTTCTATAAAAACAATGTCACAACTTCTTACTCCTCCAAGTGAGAGGCAAGGTGTTAGAACCTTTGTCAAAGAGTATGAAGAGAAGATGGTTAAAGAGGTAATTTTAAGAGAACTTCGCCGTGGTGGACAAGTTTTTTATGTTCATAACTCGATAGACCATATGCCCATAAAACTAGGAGAGTTAAAAGCACTTCTTCCTGACCTTAGAATGGTTATGCTTCACTCAAAAATTTCAGCAGTTCAAACTGAAAAAGAGCTCTTGAAGTTTGAGGCTGGGGAGTATGATTTGATGATAGCTACAAGTATCATAGAATCAGGTATCCATATGCCAAATGTAAACACTATCTTGGTTGATGGTGCAGATAGATTTGGCATAGCAGACCTCCATCAGCTTCGTGGACGAGTTGGACGGGGGCATGTTGAGGGTTTTGCTTATTTTATAGTTAAAAGCAAAGATAGCTTAACAGATGAGGCAAAAAAGAGGCTTCTGGCACTTGAATCAAACTCATTTTTAGGAAGTGGTTCCGTTTTGGCATATCATGACTTGGAAATAAGAGGTGGTGGAAATCTTGTAGGTGACGCTCAGAGTGGACATATCAAAAATATAGGTTACTCACTCTATCTTAGAATGTTAGAAGATGCCATAAAAGAGTTAAGCAATACCGTTGATACTCCAAGAGCAAAAGTAGATATAAAACTAGCCATATCAGCTTACTTGAGTGATGAGGTAGTAAAAGAGGATAGACTTCGTTTAGATGTTTACAGACGACTTGCCGGATGTGAAGAAGCAGTTGAGATTTATGAGATTCAGGAAGAAGTTATAGATAGATTTGGAGAGTTAGATACTCCGACTACACAATTCTTTGAGTTGATGGTTATAAAACTTTTGAGTATTGATAAAAAGATAAAAACCATAACAAACTATGGACAAAACATATCGTTTACATATATGAATGATTCCAAAGAGACAATAAAATCAGATTCTAAAGATGATGATGACATTGTAAAAACAACTCTCTTTTACTTAAGAAACTCCAAACCAAAAGTTTCATAGTAGCAGAACTAGAAGTTATTTATTTAATCATACACCGAGTTCATGTCAAAGTCATCCTCTTCCATCTCAGGCAGTGAATCTAAAGAATCAGGATTAATTTCAGAACCTTTTAAATCATAGTTCCTTCCTTGATAAAAAGTTTGTTCTTTAGCAAATTTCTTCTCTCTTTGCATCTCTATCTCAATTTGTTTATCAAGTCTATTTTTTTTTGCAATATCACTGTCTCCACTATCGGAAGCCAACAGTAACGAGTTTAATATAAGTACAAATGTTAAAATTTTTTTCATAAACCTTCCCTTTTAATAATAATTATTATAATTGTATCAAAACATTACTTTATGGAAATTAAATTTTTTTATATAATTAAAATTTCATAATATCAAATTAGTATAAATGCTTCTGTTTTTGTGATAGAATTGTAGTTATATAATGAAATAGGGATTTTTATGGAAAATAAGACTACTTTAGAAAAATTAAGTGACAAAGTTTCACAAATATTACAGCAGTATCACTCGTTAAAAGGTGAGAATGAAGTGCTTAGGAATGAGCTTGTTACATTAAAAGCAGAGAGTGAGATGAAAAATCAAGAAATTGAGAAGCTTGTAGAAGATAATACAATGAAAGATTTAGAGATAGAAGAGATAGTAAATAAAATAGAAAGTATTTTAGGCTAAGTTTTATGAGTAGGAAAATTGCTTTACATATAGGTGGTCGTAGATTTGATGTTGATGTGGAGGATTCTTTTGCCTCTTTTTTAGAATCTCAGATGTCAAAAGATTTTAATATTGATGGAAATAACGATCTAAAAATTTTGCTTCAAGCATATGTAAGAAAAAATCACGAACTGTTTATGCAAGAACAAAAGATGCAGAAAATACTCAAAAATTTAGATTAATAAATTTAAATTTATAATTATATAAGTTAAAAGTGATATAATTTCATTCTCTCAAATTAGATTAGAGATGGCGTGCGCTCGTAGCTCAGCTGGATAGAGCACTGGTTTGCGGTACCAGCGGTCACATGTTCGAATCATGTCGGGCGCACCATTACAATCCCCCTAAACAACGAACTTTCAAATACTTTTTAAGAACTACAAAAATTGGCTTAATGAAAAAGATGGTTTCAGACTCTGGACGCATCTGTGCATTTCTGAATTCACCTTTTACGGGACAACTTTCTCGCATAATAGAGATGGTTATCATATTTCAACTCAAGCAGTTTCCCTTCATCGATCAGATCAGTGATGATATCCCAGTTATTGTCTGCTCTCTCTAAAAATGCCTCTACAGCTTCTTTTCTCATAGGATGCACAGATGTAATACTCAAAATATCTGATTTTGCATTGCCGGTAAAAGCAAAATCATCACCTTCATAGCCGATAATCAGTTCTGCATCAATACCATGATCGGTAAATATTTGATATGCCATCGTCAATACCTCTTCCTCAGGTGCTTTAACCCACTTCTCGGCCGGTGGTCTAGTCGGAATGGAGATGTAGCTTTTCATCGGTTCTATTTTTTGTAAAAAAGCTGCTATTTTCTCTAATTCTTCTTTAGAATCATTTACCCCCTCAACAAGCATTGTCTCGGTAGCATAAAAACCTTGAAATTCTGACTTGAAATCAATCATCCCCTTTTGAATATCGTCGAGTTTCAGACTTTTATTGGCACGATCGACTTTATGCCAGATGTGTTCAGTAGCAGCATCAACTTTCAATGAGACCCAGTCCACTTTGCATAGATTCTTTCGTACATCTTCACGCCAGATCAATGAAGCATTGGAGATAACAGCGATCTTTATACCAAATTTATGAAGTGCCTCGATCTCATCACCCAGATGCACATCGAGCGTCGGCTCACCATCGGGAACAAAAGCGAGATAATCAATCATCTCATTTTTATCTTTTGCCGCTTCTATGCGCATTTTGGCTGATGTGATTAGGTCGTCTACTGCATAAAATGGTGTTCTTTCAATTTGATTGTGAAGTGTTTGACCCAACTGACAATAGATGCAGGCATAAGAACAAATTTTTGCAGGAATATTATTGATTCCTAGACTTCTTCCAAGTCTCCTTGAGGGAACGGGTCCGTAACACAATTTTTCTAGGTCTTCTATTTCCATTTATAACTCTTTTCATCTAATTTGTTGTAATCGTTATCTGTCAACTCTACCGAGACCTCGACCCATACCTCTTCCTTGGCCAAAATTTTTAAATTCACTCTCCTGTATCTCCTTCATCATTTCATTTTCCTTTACTATAATTTCTTCTAAAATAATTTCTATTACTTTTTCCTGTGTTGCATAAATATCCATTCTTTCTCTCTGAAGATGGAATAAAAAATTATCTTCCGCTTCAAGGTAAACATAAAGATCTACGCCTTTATCAGCTAAAAGCACCGAAATAATCCGTCCGCTACCCAGATGCCTACCTACACTTTTATCTCTTTTTACATTGGCTGTTTTTACCTTTGTTTTAAGTGGATTATCCACCATTTCTCTCTCACCTGTTTTTGTGTCGATAATTAAAAACGACTTGCAAAAACTGGCATGTTTGGCGATTTTCTCGCCTTTGTTTGTTGGAAATGCTACTTTCATCATAGCTCCTTTGTATTGATAATAATTGACTTTCCATTCAGAAAGGTATCGGCTATTTTCTTCCGTGCACCTTCTAAGTAAGAGGGGATAAATAACTTCATAGCCAATAAAACAATAAGCTATAAGATACAAGGCGAAAACCTGAAGGAGCTACTAGTAGCTT
>JAGHAW010000213.1 GCA_021161305.1 Sulfurimonas sp. | reverse complement strand
TTGCATGTTCACGAATACCAAAGTAAATATTTCTACCCTTTGGATAAATACCCATATCGTTTAGGTTAGTTTTGTTTGATGGGCTAAGGTCAGCTGAACCACCTAAGAAAGATGGAACTCCCTTAGCAATTGCATTCATAATTTTTCCATTTGTCCCACGAGTAGCTTCAGCTTTTTCAAATGTAGGATAATCAATACGAGAAAAATCTGGATTTTGAAGAGCTATTAAAGCCTCATTTTGCTCCATAAGTGGAAGAGTTTTTTGTCTATGAATCCACTCTCTTTCAAGTAAATCACCCTCTTCGATAGCACATCTAAATCTTGCCATAACATCTTCATCAACATGAAAAGTTTTAGAAGCGTCAAATCCTGCATCAGTTTTTGCCTGAGCAATAACCTCATCACCTAAAGGAGCACCATGAGAATGATGAGAACCTTCTAATTTACCAGCACCTTTTGCGATGGTAGTATTTGCAATAATAATAGTTGGTTTAGTGTTTGCTTTTGCAGTTGTAATAGCAGTATCTATTTCATCAAAGTTATGACCATCACACTCTAAAACATCCCAACCTTGAGAAATAAATCTACCACGAATATCTTCAGAGATAGATAAATCAGTAGAACCTTCGATAGTGATACGATTTGAATCATAAATAAGAATTAGGTTATCAAGTTTATTGTGTCCAGCGATAGAACAAGCCTCATAAGAAAGACCCTCTTCTAAATCCCCATCACCACATAAACAGTAAACATTATGGTCAATTAAACTAGCAGTTTCTGAGTTAGTTTGAGCTCCAACAAATTTTGAAGCCATTGAAAAACCAACAGCATTTGCGATACCTTGACCTAAAGGACCAGTAGTTATCTCGATACCTTTAGTATGGCCATATTCTGGATGCCCTGGAGTAAGAGAATCTAATTGACGGAAGTTTTTTAAGTCTTCTATCTCTAAACCATATCCCCAAAGGTAATAAAGTGAATAGATTAAACCTGTGGCATGTCCACCTGAAAAAACAAGTCTATCACGATTTAAAAAATCTGGATTTTTAGGGTTGTGGTTTAAGTGTTCGCTTAAAACTACGGCTATATCGGATAAACCCATCGGAGCACCTGGATGACCTGAATTTGCCGCTTGAACCATATCTGCTGCTAAAAATCTTATACTATTTGCCATCTTTTGACGCATTTGATTACTCATATTTTAATTCCTATGTCTGTTTATATATTTTGTAAGTAGTGGTGAAAGGTTTTCTTTTAACTTTTCATCAAAATTGTTCAACTCATCTAAGAGTTCATTCGCTAAAGTATTTGCTTCTCTCATAGTCTCGTCCAAGCCTATCAAAGTAACAAAACTATTTTTATCTTCATCGTTTCCAGTTAGTTTTCCTGCTTCTTCTGAACTCTGTGTTACATCTAAAATATCATCTTGAATTTGAAATAATAGTCCAAGTTTAATTCCAAAATCATAAAGTTTTTCACCTAAATCTTCACGACCTACAATAATAGCACCCATTTTAAGTGAAGCAGCTATAAGTTTTGCTGTTTTATTTGTATGAAGAATTTTCACATCTTCTATATCAAGAGGTGAATTTTCAAAATAGCAGTCAATCGCTTGACCTAAAACCATACCATTTAAACCACCATTAGTAGCTAATTCACGGATAAGTTGTACTCTCGTGTAGTCTGAAAAAGGTGCATTTGATAAAACTTCAAAAGAGTAAGTGTTAAGTGCATCACCAACTAAAATCGCTGTAACCTCATCATAAACTACATGCAGAGTTGGTTTACCACGGCGAAGTGGCGAGTCATCCATAGCTGGTAAATCATCATGGATAAGAGAGTAAGTGTGTAAAAGTTCAATAGCATAAGCTACATGTCTCGCACCCTCCAACATTAAAGAGTTATAAGAAGAAACTACTCCAAGTAAAAGTGCAGGACGGAATCTCTTTCCACCTGCTATAAGCATCTCTTGGAGAGCCTTCTCATAAGTTGGGTGAATAGATTTTGACACTGGTAAATTATCTAATAAAAATTGTTCAAACTTTTGCATTTGAAATTATATATAGTATCTAGTTAAAACATTCTTTAAATAGATAAACAATAGAGTATAATTTTAAAATATTTCTATATAAACTAAGGATAAAGACATGGCACATAAAAATACAACAAAACAACAAGCTCTTGACTACCATCAATTTCCTAAACCTGGTAAAATTTCAGTAGAAACTACAAAACCTGTAAAAACACAAGAAGATTTAGGTCTTGCTTACACACCAGGTGTTGCAGTTCCATGTTTAGAGATAGAAAAAAATCCAGATGATGCTTACAAGTACACTGCAAAAAGTAATTTAGTAGCAGTTATCTCAAACGGTACAGCAGTTCTTGGACTTGGAAATATAGGTGCTTTAGCTTCAAAGCCTGTTATGGAGGGAAAAGGTGTTTTATTTAAAAACTTTTCTGGACTTGATTGTTTTGATATTGAAGTAGATACTGAATCTGTTGATAGATTTTGTTCTGTTGTTTCAGCGATTGCTCCAACTTTTGGTGGCATAAACTTAGAAGATATTAAAGCACCAGAGTGTTTTGAGATTGAGAAAAGACTTGTGAAAGAGTTAGATATTCCTGTTATGCATGATGATCAACACGGAACTGCTGTTATCTCTTCTGCAGCAATAATAAATGCTTGTAAAATCGTTGATAAAAAATTAGATGCTCTTAGAGTTGTAGTGGTTGGAGCAGGAGCAGCAGCTATCTCTTGTGCAAGACTTTACAGAAATATGGGGATAAAAAATATTGTTATGCTTGACTCAAAAGGTGTTATTCATAATGGTAGAAGTGATTTAAATGAGTACAAAAAAGAGTTTGCTGGTAAAGAGATGACACATGCCGAAGCTTTTAATGGTGCTGATGTTGTATTAGGACTTTCTCGTCCAGGAACTTTTACGATAGAAGATGTTAAAACTATGGCTCCAAATCCTGTAATCTTTGCTTTAGCAAACCCTACTCCTGAAATTTTTCCAGATGATGTTTTAAAAGTAAGAGAAGATGCCATCGTTGCAACGGGAAGAAGTGATTATGACAACCAAGTAAACAATGTACTAGGTTTTCCTTTTATTTTTAGAGGAGCGATGGATGTTCGTGCTAAAAAAATAAACATAGAGATGAAAATCGCAGCTGCAAATGCTTTAGCAGAATTAACAACAAAAGAAGTTCCAGAATATTTACATGAACTTTACGGTAAAAAAATAGAGTTTGGTAAAGAGTATATAATCCCTAAACCATTCGATAAAAGACTTATAGTTGAAATCTCAAGTGCTGTTGCTCTTGCCGCGATTGAAAGTGGAAGTTCTACTATGAAAGATTTTAATCTTGATGAGTATAAAAAAGAGTTAGCAACTATACTTAAAGCGGACTAACCTTAGCTACCTCTTTATAAAACTTTTTTAAGCCAAGCTTTGCCTTGGCATCTAAATCATAGGAAATAAATTTTAAATAATTTAAAATATCTTTTTCAGCTATTCCTGTTCTTTGTGAAGCTTGTTTTAAAATATAATATGGAATTTTTACTTTTTGTTTTAAAAAACTTTTTTCAATTGAGGTATATAAACTTTTATCTTTATGGTAACAAAGAAGTGCAAAAACAAATGGTAAATTATATTTATC
>JAGHAW010000258.1 GCA_021161305.1 Sulfurimonas sp. | reverse complement strand
TTATATATGTATATGATGACCAAATAAAAATTAATGAAAGAATCACTAAAGAAAATGATTTTTTTCTAAAAAAATGGAATCAGAGAAATATTTTAGATTATGATAAAAAAGATAAAATCATAAAACAACAATTTCGTTTAGCTGCTACGGGAGAGATGATTGATGCTGTCGCTCACCAATGGAAGCAACCTCTCAATGCTCTTAGTATGATGATAGATATGTTAAGAGATGACTTTAAAAGTGGTGATGTAAATAATGCGTATATTGATGACTTAGAGAGAACAACCTTTGGCAATAAAAATGAACTTAAACATCTATTTATAAACCTCATTAATAACTCTATAGACGCATTTAATGAGCGTAATATATCAAACAGAAAGGTAGATATACGATGCTACAGTGAAGATAACCGTATCTATATTGAGGTTGAAGATAATGCAGGTGGAATACCAAAAAATATCATTAACAATATTTTTAAGCCAAATGTAACTACAAAAGCAGAAGGAAAAGGAACGGACATCGGTCTATATATGAGTTCGCAAATAGCTAGTAAAAACAATGGTACTATAAATGTTTACAACACAGAAAGTGGTGCTTTTTTTACAATAATTTTACACCAACCTACTATTTAAAATTCAGGTAAGAAATAATGTCAGATGAAATAAATGAAAAACTTATTAATGAGATTATTACACTTTCACAACTATCTAACCATAGATTAAGAGAACAGACTCTAAAACTTATTGAATTATATAAAAACGAAAAAAAACATAGTGAAAAAATTAAAAAAAATAACTTGTCTTTTCTAAAACAGGTAGATAAACGAACAGTTGCTATGAATGCAACGAGCATAAGAAAAGACAAACTACTCGCTCAACAGTCCAAAATGGCAGCCATGGGTGAAATGATGGACGCTGTTGCACACCAATGGAAACAACCATTAAACTCTTTGAGTATAATGAATGAAATGCTTGACGATGACTTCAAAGAAAATCTTGTAGATGAAGCCTACATAGAAGAACTGACACAGACTACACAGATACAAATAGACCACATGGTAAATACTCTAAGTGAGTTCAGAACTTTTTTCAGACCTTCAAAAGGGAGTACAGAGTTTTATCTGCAGGAGTCTGTTGAGAGTGTACAGGTGTTAATGAAAGATGAACTTATAAAAAACAATATAAATCTACATATAGATCTTAAAGACAACATCAAAATCAATGGACTTGTAAATGAGTTTAAACATCTCTTTTTAAATCTTCTTAGTAACTCCATAGATGCTTTTAATGAAAAGGAAATAAAACAAAGAGATATTTATATAAGAAGTCATGAAAACAATGAAACCAGATATATAGAGTTTGAAGACAGTGCTGGTGGAATAGCTCAACATGTAATAAATGATATTTTCAAGCCAAATGTTACAACAAAAGGACAGGGCAAAGGAACAGGTATAGGTCTATATATGAGTTCACAAATCGTTCAAAAAAGTGGTGGTAGAATCGATGTAAAAAACTCTAATATGGGTGCATTGTTTACAATTACTTTACGATAATTAATTAACAAGTAACATCAAACATTTTTATAATCATAAATTTGCTATAATTCCAAACTTAATAACAATCGTAAGAGTGGGTTATTAAAATTTCAAGTTTAAGGATTCATTATGAATCACATAAAAAAGGGTAAATACAGACCCTATCCACAAATAGATTTGCCTAATCGTCAATGGCCAAATAATACAATTACAAAAGCTCCTGCATGGTGTAGTGTTGATTTACGAGATGGTAATCAAGCACTTATCAACCCTATGGATATGGATAAAAAACTTGAACTTTTTACACTCTTACTCAAACTTGGCTTTAAAGAAATAGAAGTTGGATTTCCATCAGCTTCTAAAATAGAATTTGACTTTTTACGACGCTTGGTTGATGCTAAACTTATCCCTGATGATGTTACAGTTCAGGTTTTGGTTCAAGCTAGAGAACACCTTATAGCCAAAAGTTTTGAAGCTTTAAGGGGTGTTAAAAAAGCAACTGTTCATTTTTACAACTCAACTTCTGTTGCACAAAGAAAGATAGTTTTTTCTAAAAACAAAGAAGAGATTATAGCTTTGGCATTAAAAGGTGTTGATCTAATTAAAAAGTACGAAAAAGAACATGACGGTGAAATTTTCTTAGAGTATTCACCAGAGAGTTTTACCGGAACGGAGTTGGAGTTTGCTGCAGAAATCTGTAATGGAGTTACAGCTCGTTGGGGTATTGCCAATGATAGAAAAGTTATCATCAACCTGCCGGCTACAATTGAGATGTCTACACCAAATATTTATGCAGACCAGATAGAGTGGATGAGCAATCATTTAGACAACCGTGAAAATGTAATCATATCTACTCATACACATAACGATAGAGGTACTTCCATAGCTGCAACCGAGTTAGCACTTTTAGCTGGTGCAGATAGAGTTGAAGGAACACTTTTAAGCAATGGTGAGAGAACTGGAAATGTTGATATCATTACAGTTGCCCTAAATATGACAACTCAAGGTCTTGATTCTAAACTTGATTTTTCAAATATAAATGAGGTTTTAAGTGTAGTTGAAAAATGTACAGAGATGACTACACATGCTCGTCATCCTTATGTTGGGGATTTAGTATATACTGCATTTTCAGGCTCTCACCAAGATGCTATAAATAAAGGTTTGGCATATCAAAAAGCAAGAGAAGATGAGTTTTGGGAAGTTCCATACTTACCGATAGACCCACAAGATGTTGGAAGAACTTATGAGTCTATTATCCGTATCAACTCTCAATCTGGTAAAGGTGGAGTAGCTTATATCTTAGAAAAAAACTATGGCTATCAAATCCCAAAAGCTATGCAACCTGAACTAGGACGAATAGTTCAAACTGTTAGTGATACCAAAGGTAAAGAATTGAACCCAAAAGAAATTTTGGATATATTTAAAACGAGTTATTTTAAAGTAGAGGAGCATATATCTTTAGTTGATTTTACACACTCATCAAACGCCAAAACTGCTACATGCCAACTAACTTATAACTATAATGGCAAAGAGATAATCGCAAAAGGCGAAGGCAACGGTCCTATTGATGCGTGTAAAATGGCACTTATGAAAGAGTATAAAAATGAATTTGTTTTAGCTTCATACTCTGAACACTCATGTGGAGACAAAAGTTCTGCAAAAGCAGTAGCATACATAGAGATACAAAACAAAGATGTACTATCATGTTTTGGTGTTGGTGCTGATAGCGATATAGCAACAGCTTCTATAAAAGCTCTTTTTTCGGCTTTAAACAGAGCTTTTTCTTAACTATCTAAAACGACAAAACCCATTTAAGATAGTAACTATCTTCATTTTGTAACATTGCACCTAAACTAAGTGAGTTGTAATCATTTAGTGTGTAGGTTAGTGTTGGTGATATAAATCTTGAACTGCTATCGTTAAAATTCTCTATGTAGATTAGTAAGCCATCTAAAAATATATTAAAACTATATGAGAGTGAAAAAGCTGTATAGAAATTTGAGTAAACCAAATTTGAGACTATCTCTGAGTCAAGATTTAAGCGTATCTCTTCGTATGAAAAACTCTCTGAACTATATAGTGCTTCTGCAATTAGAGTAATACCATTAACAAAAGCATAATCAGCACCCACTATGCCTTGAAAAAACTCTATATCTTCTTCTGTACTTAAAGTGCTTTTGATGTAAGCACCCTCACTTCTAACCTCAACTCCCGTATCGGCTAAGTTTGCTTCTATTTCATAACCAACCATCTTTGTATCATCCGAACTAACCAAATCAACTGCAATATCTCCAAACTCTAAAAAAGCCCTATATTGTCCTCCATATTTAAAGCCATGGTCTGCTTTTTGCGAAGCTACAACTTTTATGTGAGAGGTCTCATCTAGGTGTCTTGTGTAGGAGATTCCAGCTACTCCAAAAGTCTCATCAGGTTCTAGTGCATAGATATTTTTAGGATTAAAAAGGTTTGTCGGTGTCCAGATTCTACCTACTCCCATAGTGATATTTAAGAGACCTGCAACAACTCTATTTTTATCATCCTCATATCCTCCATAGACTCTATATAGTTTTGCGTAAGTGCTACCCTCATAGTAATTATGGAAGTTTAATTGTGTTGAAAAAGAAGTATCTGATTTAGAGAGTCTCAGATAGTTAAAATCGTTGCTGTTTACATAGTCATGACCATAATGATTAACACCATCAACTATAAAAGTTCCAAAAAAATTATCTTGTGTATAGTCTGCATAAAATCTTAATCTGTCATAATTATAAAGTTCACTTTCATCTATAGTTATATTTGTATTTTCAACTCTAAAACTAACCTCTGCCATCATGACATGTGGAAATAGTAAAACTAAAAATAGTAATCTTTTAAGCATTAACCAAAGCCCCGTCACTAAGATATATAACTCTATCTACACTCTCCTTAACCAACTCATCATGTGATGCAAAAAGAATACTTACACCCTCTTTTATATTTAACTCCCTCATCATATCCATCAACTTTTGAGAGTTTTTTGAGTCAAGGTTTGCTGTTGGCTCATCTGCTAAAATTATCTTAGGTTTTGAAGCAACTGCACGAGCAACTGCCACTCGTTGTTGCTCTCCACCACTTAAGGCATGTGGAAGCGACAGTAGTTTGTTGTCTATTTCTAACATTGAAGCTACTTCTAAAACTCTCTGTTTTATCTCACTATCACTAAATCCTCGAAGCTTCATTATAAAACCGATATTTTCCTCAACACTCAAAACAGGAACAAGATTATAAGCCTGAAATACAAAACCTATTTCATTTAATCGCAAAGTAGTTCTCTCATCCTCGCTTAAAGAAGTTATCTCTTTTTCATCTAAGTAAATTTTCCCACTATTGACACTATCCAAAGCACCTATAGCATTTAAAAGCGTAGTCTTTCCACATCCTGATGCTCCGCTAAAAAGTGTAAACTCTCCATCATCTATAGTTAAGCTAATATCTTTTAAAGCATGTACCTCTCTTGGCTCACCTCTATAAAAATACTTATTTACATTTTGCAGTTTTATCATTTTTCGGCCTTTATAACATCTATGGGATTTAGCTTTTTAATTTTTCTCAACGGAATAATAACGCTCAACATAGAAGCACTCATTATCGCTACAAAAGTGTTTGTAAAGTATGATATTTTTATAGTGCCTTTGATGGTTGATTCATATCCCCACATCGCCAAAGCATCTGAAAATGCAGAAAAATCAAGCCCATAATCTCTTAGGTAAATCAACAAAACTACTCCTAAAACGGCACCACTTATATAACCTGTCAAACCCACAAAAAGAGATTCTAAAATTATCTGCAATCTTATATATTTGTAGTGCATTCCAACTCCAAGCATGATTCCAAACTCACGGATTCTATCCAAGATAGAGACATACATAACACCTAAAATCCCAATAAAAACAACGCCCATCACTATAGCAAAACTAACTCCGTTAAAGATAAGCATCATATCCTGCATCTGTTTTAGCATAGGTTGAAGTTCTAAAAAGTTTTTTACTTCCAAAGCGGGATATTTGGCTTTTAATATCTCCAAAAGTTTTTTATCTTCACTTTTTATGGCTATCTGGATAGCTTCATCCGGCTTTGTACCTAAAAATCTGTGCAGTTTTTGCTTATCTATAAAAACAGCACCGGTATCAAGTCCAATATTTGTTGTATGAACAATTCCCTTGACTTTTAGAGCCATAGAATTTATCTCTCCTGAAATATCTTGAGTAGAAAAAACAAGTTTTGAACCTATACGAACTTTAAGAGTCTTTGCCAACTCTATCCCTATAATAGCACCTCTTTTGCTTAAATCTATCTCACCTTTTTTCAAAAATTCGCTAAACCTTCCAAAACGCTCCTCATCATCCAAATCTATCCCAATTATACTGGCAAAAGATGATTTTCTGGCAGTAGATACAAGACCGTCAGCCTTAATTCTCAACACAACAGCCTCAACCCCATCTCTTTTTTCAAGCTCTTTTTTTATACTCCATGCATTTTCAATTCTATATTTTATATCTTTTTGAACTCTATAATCTTTAGCATAGATACTAAGATCTCCACTCTCACTTCTCTTAGTTTTATCTATCATATTTAGAGTCATTCCGTCATAAAGTCCGGCAATACCAAGCATCATGCTCATACTTACACTAATCATAAGAACAACTAAAAGCGTACGAGAGAGTCTTAAAAAAGAGTTTTTCCAAGCCATCTTTAGTATAAGTTTAAACATGACGACTTGCCTCAATAGATTTAAAAGAGTTTATGTAAAAATATGGGTAGATTATGCTTAAAATATTTAGACCGTAGATAAGTGAAATATTCCAAGAAATCGTAAAAATATCAAAACTAAAAGGTATTTCATCGGAAACTATCCCATAATCCTTATACATCTCAGCCATCCCCTCAATCACGATAGGATTTATACTGTAGTAGTAGCAAATATACCCTGCTATGGGTGTAGCCAAGATTAAAGCAAAAGTAGAGAGTATAAATATCTCATAAAAAAGTAGTAAAAATATATGCTTTTTTGAAAGACCGACACAGCGTAAAACTCCAAACTCTTTTATACGAGAACTTACATTTATAAAACCGTAAATCATAATAACAAAAAAGATAACTACCAAAAACAGTGATAAAGAAATATAACCGAAGATACTATCTACCTCCATGGTCTCAACCATACTCTTCATAAGAGTTTTCCATGTAAGTGACTCTAAGTTTTCATCATTAAGCAGTTTTATAATCTCACTATTTATCTCATCTACCCTATCTAAATCTTTTACTTTTACAGTGATATATGAAGCGATATTTTTAGATAACATTAACTTATCAAAATAGTCTCTGCTTACAAATGTAGCACTATCATCAAATTCAGACAGACCTGTTTTAAAGACTCCATATACCATAAATATATCAGCCACAAAAGAATTATCACTTGCCCCACCTATAAAAGATATCTCATCTCCTATCTTAACTTTTAACCTCTTTGCTACTCCACTGCCAATGTAAAGACAGTTTTGAGAACCATATTTAAGATACTCTCCATCAACAAGTGCAACTTTTAGTTGAGTAAGTTGTTCCTCTTTTTTAGGCTCAATCCCAACTACCATAGAAGCCATGGAGTTATCCCCAAAAGAGAGTAAGCCATAAGTTTCATATCGTGAACTAAAAAGTTCAACACCATCAACAAGTGATAGTTTTTTCTCTATAGATTCTACATCTCGTATAAGATACTCATTACCACCAATATCACGATAATCTTTATGGTAAATCTCTATAGCACCACTATAAATTTTAAGAGAATTTTTAAGCATAGAGTCATGTGAGCCATCCATCATAGAGACATAAACTATGAAAAGAATCGCAGATATAAAAGTAAGTATAAAAGTCGTAATAGAACGACCCTTGTAAAAAAGAATGTTTTTTAGAGCAAAGCTAAACATCCTAACCTACCTAGAAAATCTTTTTAAAGCACTTTTTTTAAAGTAGTGCTGGGAAATTTCAGTGTCATACTCTACATCTTCCAAGATTATCTCTGTAAAGTTATCTTTTTTACTACTAGATTGAACTCTCCAGTAGGTTGGGATATAGTATTTGCCAAATTTTTTAACTTTTTCATAGATAAATTGTCGTACTTCCTCACCATCTTCATCATAAAAAACATCTCTGTTCGAGGTATATGTTGTAGTATCTATGTTTATGATAATTTTACCCCAAACTACTGCTGCATCCTCTTTTGGGATAAGTTCGATTGTAACTAAGGTATTCTTTTTTTTTATGATTTTAGGCTCATAATCTTCTACGATAGAGCTTTGTTTTACTATATCATCATTGGTTATATCGCTTCCCATCCAATTTTGAAGCATCATTGAAGGTGGGATTTTTATGATTCTTTCTATCTTTGGAACATATTGCCACATTTGGTTCTCAAGAGAGAGAAAAGTTATGCCTCTATCTTTTGGAGGATAAAGAATTTTTGTAAAACTTTTTTTAGTTCCCTCAGACCAACTTTGCATCTTCATAGTTCTCTCGTGAGAAAGTGAAACTACTCTCATAGTCATCTTCATTGAGACATTTTCACCACGCATATTTTCATCTAATTTTTTTATAATATCTTGTGCTTCATTAGCGACAAGAGATATAGTAAATATAAAAAATATTAGAAGAAATTTACTCACACTATCTTCTTCCTCCAGAGTTTCCTCTCGATGAATTTCTAGAGTTACCTTGTCTCCCACCATTTCGAGAACCACCACCTCTTGGTTTATTACGAGCACCACGATTTCCACCTTGGTTAATTGGTTCTGCTTTTATAGATGGGTCTGGTTTAAAACCTTTTAACCATACTTTTGGTATATCTTTTTTGATTAGTTTTTCTATATTTTTCAGATATTCATCTTCATCTATACATACCAAAGAAATGGCCTCACCTTGGTTTCCTGCTCGACCTGTTCGCCCAATTCTATGGACATAATCTTCGCTAACATTCGGCAATTCATAGTTTACAACATGTGGAAGCTGGTCTATATCTATCCCTCTTGCAGCTATATCTGTGGCAACTAAAACTCTCACTTCACCTTTTTTAAAATCAGCTAGTGCTTTTGTTCTTGCATTTTGACTTTTATTTCCATGAATTGCAGCAGAACTGATTCCATCTTTTTCAAGTTGTCCTGCAAGACGATTTGCTCCATGTTTTGTTCTAGTAAATACTAAGACTTGTTGCCACTTTCCCTCATTTATAAGGTGAGTAATCAATTCTCTCTTTCTTGCTTTATCAACCGGATAAACAGCTTGTTTTACAGTTTCACTTGCAGTGTTTCTTCTAGCTACCTCTATAAGAGTTGGAGAGTTTAAAAGACGGTCTGAGAGTCTTTTTATCTCTTCTGAATAGGTAGCTGAAAAAAGCAGGTTTTGTCTCTGAGAAGGTAAAACTGCCAAAACTTTTTTAATGTCATTTATAAAACCCATATCTAACATTCTGTCTGCTTCATCAAGGATGAGAAAATCAACATGAGAAAGGTTTATAGTTTTTTGTGACATATGGTCAAGTAATCGCCCTGGAGTTGCTATAACTATATCTACTCCTCTTCTAAGTGCTGTTATTTGGGGATTTATCTTAACTCCACCAAAGATTACAGTAGATTTAAAAGGAAGATGTTTACCATAAACTTTAACACTCTCTCCAACTTGTGCAGCCAACTCTCTAGTAGGAGTTAAAATCAAAGCACGAACAGGATGACCCTTTGCATGTTTAATTGGTTTTGCATGACTTAACAACTCTAACATCGGCAGAGTAAATCCTGCTGTTTTTCCTGTTCCCGTTTGAGCACCAGCCAAAACATCTTTTCTCTGAAGTATAACAGGGATAGACTGCTCTTGTATGGGAGTAGGCTTGGTATAGCCCTGCTCTTGTATAGCTTTTAGTAGTGGTTTGGATAATCCTAATTTTTCAAATGACATAAATTTCCTAATATTTTAATGTTTATTCATAATAGCATAATTTTTAATGATATTGGCTATAATTCCAATATATTTAATTAGGATATTTTATGCCATCAAATACCATAACTATAAAACCAAACAATCACCGTGTTCATCCGTGTCCACAAGCCAAGAAACCCGAGCTTCTTAACCAAATCATAGCTAAAAATTCATCTTCTGATATAGTAGTTGTTTGCTCACAAGACCCAATGGGTATTAAAGAGATTTTAGAAAACAAAGATATAGTAGTTATGGACGACAGAGATTTTATAAGTTCAAAAGAACTTAGTTGTGAAATATTAATTAGTTATGATGTTCCAGATAAAGCGATAGTTTACTTAGCAAGAGTATCAAAAGCTACACAAAGTGCTACTATCTTGGTTGATGAGAGTGAGCAGAAAAAACTCTACCCCATAGAGATGCTTCTTGGTCGTGCCATAAAACAGGAAAAAGTATCTGGATTTGAGTACGAAGTAAAAGAAGCTCCAGAGGCTCCAAAAGGAGGAGCTAAAAAATTATCAAAAGATCAGATAAGAGAAGTTGCGAAAAAAAGATATGAGGAGAAGACCGGAGAACCAAAACCTAAAACACCATACAACTCTGATAAAAAGCCTTATGACAGAGATGCTAAGAAATCAAATTCTGGCGATAAATGGGCAAAAAAGGACAAGACACCAAACAAATTTTTAGGAAAAGATGAAAATGGAAAAGCAATCTTTTCTGGGAAAAGTGGAGAGAGAAACCACCGTCACGATGGAACTCCAAGAGGTAAATGGGATGCTCCGAAAAAAGTCGGAAGAAAGATAAATATCAAAGCTCTTAAACCAAAAGAAGATAGCTAAAAAAGTAATTCTTCTTCGGGATTCACTTCACTCTCAGCACGAGGTGGTTTTGAGATTTCACTAAAATACTCTTTTTTTCCATTTATATCTACCTCTATAATCCCCTCTGGGGCTTTAAATTTTCTCTGAATCTGAGGGTAGAGTCTAAGAACATTTTTATAAAACATTGAAAATGCAGGACCTGCAATTCTACCACCTGTCTCTCTTTTGTACATCGGCGTATTGTCATCATTTCCAAACCAGACAACCGTTTCAATTGTAGGTGAATAACCAGCGAACCAACCATCTATATTGTTATTTGTCGTACCTGTTTTCCCTGCTAACTCTATTCCTCTAGCCCTTGCTCTTCTACCTGTTCCTCGATTTACAACATCTCGAAGTATTGTTGTCATAATATAAGCCTGTGTCGGCTCTGTGATAAAACGACTTACATCACTTTTTATATAAATAGTATTTGCATTTTTATCAATAGAACTTATAAGATACGGCTCTACTTGAATCCCGCCATTGGCAAAAGAGGTATAGTATTTAGCTAATTCCAAGGGAGAGAGGGTGATAGTTCCAAGAGATATGGACAAATCATGAGGAAGATTCTCTATACCAAACTTCTTAAATTCACGAAGCAATTGACCTAAGCCTATCTCATTTACAAGATTGATAGTAGCCAAGTTTCTTGAATGAATAAGTGCCTCCCTAAGAGAGATAAGACCCTTATAGTTTTTTTCATAATTTTTAGGTTGCCATTTTAGCTCTTCACCATCTTTTTCATACTTATATGTTCTGGCAATATCTACCAAATCCGTAGCACCAGAGTAACCCAAATCAACTGCCACTTGATATATAAATGGTTTAAAAGCAGAACCGGGCTGTCTTCTTCCTTGTGTAGCACGGTTGTATGAACTTAATTTATAATCAACACTGCCCACAAGTGCCAAAATATCTCCAGTTTTTGGGTCGATACTTACCAAAGCACCATTAAGAAGTGTTGTATTTACATCACTCAGTTCAAATTCTGGATCTTCTTGGAGTTTTTTCTGCTCTTTTACTTTATAACCTTCAATTCTCTCTAGTGCCATCTTATAAGCAGACTTTAGTGACCTATTTGCAGCATCTTGAAGTCGTAAATCAATCGTAGTATATATCTCATAACCACCGGTTTTTATATCACTTATACCTTTTCTGACCACTCGTCTAGTTACTTCATCAACGATAAAAGGTGCTCTGTTTTGCGTTAAAGTATCATCAAAAACTTCAGGAAATTCAGCCAAAGCAGTTTGATAAGCTTCATCATCAATCCAGCCTAAAGTAAACATTCTACTTATTACGCGATTCGCTCTACCCATAGACATTTCATAATTTTTTGTTGGTGCATAAGTACTTGGTGCTTTTGGAAGACCCACTAAAACAGCTATCTCTTTAAGAGTTAATTCTTCAAGTCTTTTATGAAAATACCCATCAGCTGCTGTTTTTATACCGTAGTAACCATGTCCAAAGTATATCTCATTAAGGTATCTCTCTAGAATCTGCTCTTTTGTTAGAGCGAGTTCCAGTTTTATAGCAAATATCGCCTCTTTTATCTTTCTCGAGAGTTTCTTCTCTCTGGTTAAAAGCACATTTTTTACAAGCTGTTGAGTGATTGTACTAGCACCCTCAACTGCACGACCAGCTCTTATAACTTTTATAGCTGCACGAAAAATCGCATCTATATTTATACCGGGATGTTCAAAAAATGTTGTATCTTCGATGGCTACTAGAGCCTCTATCGCTCTTGGAGGAATCTCTTCAAACGAGGCATAATATCTATGTTTTTTATCAAATAAGTTTGCTATTTTTTCACCATTTTTATCATATATTCTTGTGGTAGTTGAAGGGTTATACTCAACAAGTGGAGTTATATCATACTTAAAAAATATCAGATAGTAGCCCAAAAGTACAAAAGGAGATAAAAAACCAACTACAAAAATTATTAAAAAAACTCTTTTTACTATATTCATCTTCTAAATTTCCTATTTGCAAAATTTGCTGCAATCAATGTTTTTGTATATTTGGTATGTGGATTAGTTAATACCTCTGCCATTTTACCATCTTCTACAACTCTACCATCTTTTATAACACAAATATCTTCACACAAACTCTTTGCTGAGTTCATATCGTGAGTTACAAAAAGTATTTTAAATCCAAGTTCATTTTGAAGTTTTTTTAACAAATCCAAAATCAATACCCTTGTATCTGGATCTAACGCTGTTGTAGGTTCATCTAATAAAATCAGCTTTGGATTTGATTCGAGTGCCATGGCAAGAACTACTCTTTGGAGCTGTCCACCTGAAAGCTCTGGAGCAAATCTATCTAAAAGCTCCTTATCTAAGCCAACAAATGAAAAAAGTTCAAGCTGCTTGGCTCGTGGAATAAAAAACTGTTTGTTAATTTTAGTAAGAGGAGATAGTGCTGTAAATGGATTTTGTGGCACAAAAGAGATAGTCTCCCCTGCCTTTAAAACAAACCTACTATCACACTCTAACTCACATAACATAGAATTTGGTAACATCCCCAAAAGTGCTTTTAAAGTCAGACTTTTACCGCTACCACTCTCTCCAACAAGTGCCAAAGATTTATCAACACTAAAATTTATATCAACAAGAGTTTTATCTTTGAGAGTGATTTTTAACTTCTGGATTTTCATAAAAGTATTTTATCTAAAGTTGTCTATTTTTTGACACAACTCGCCTAACTCATCAGAGCTTTGTCCAAGTCTTGCTATAACTCTAAGTATGGCACGCTCTACAGTTGGTTGTCTTATACCACCTATGGCAAAACCCTCGCTCTGAAGTTGTTCTTTTATCTCTATAACTTTTCTGTTATCATCTATAACAATAGGTACAATCAGACCATCTACTCTAATGTTTAACACATCTTTTACAATTTTTTGTCTTAGTTTTATTTCACTTTTTAAAATCTCACTATTTGCTAAAATAAATCTAAGAGAGTTATGTCCCAAAAGTGTATCATAAAGAGATAATGAAGTAGCGTAGATAATAGGTTTTGCACGATTTATAAGATACTCTATTATGTGTGAAGAGGCTAATATATAAGCCCCAAAACCACCATAAGCTTTTCCAAGAGTTCCCATCTTTATATGATTTGGTTTTATTTCTATGTTATACAAATCAAAAACACCCATAAGTTTATCGCCAACAATACCACTACTGTGAGCCTCATCAACTATAAGCAAAGCATCCTCTTTTTGGCAAATCTCAAAAACTTCTCTATCAACCAAGTCGCCATCCATAGAGTAAATTCCCTCAACAGCCACTATCGTTCTCTTGGCATGTGGAAATTGAGTAAATAACTCTTTTAATTCACTCATATCATTATGTTTGAAAAATCTTACTTCCACATGCTCTAACTTTGTAGCTAAGACACCAGAAGCATGGTACTTCTCATCCATAAAAAGTATATCGCCCTTTCTTGCAAGTGATTCTACCAAAGCAATATTTGCACTAAAACCACTACCTAGAATCACTCCATCTTCAAACCCATTCGCCTTACAAAGTGCCTCTTCAAAATCTTTATGAATCTGATGATAACCATTTACAAGCATTGATGCTTTTGAACTATGATGGTGCAGTTTATCTAACTCTTGGCATGTAGTTTTGTGTAGTTCTTGGTTGTGAGAAAGACCAAGGTAGTCATTTGAAGCAAAATCTAAAAGAGAATCACTAGCCACTTCTCTACTTCTAAGTCTGCCGGATTTTTTAAGTGCCTTTAGCTCATTTTCATAGTATCTCACATAAATGCCTTTAAAACTTCTACATTAAGTCCCATCGCTGTACTCTCATACCCTCGAACTTCTTTGATATATGGTTTACAAAAACCTTCAACCATACATGCACCTGCTTTTCCTCGCCACTCACCACCTTGAAGATATAACTCCAAAGATTCCAAATCAAAATCACTAAAGAGATAATCAGTTTGAGAGATGTCCATAAGCGTGACATGTGAAGATTGGTAAATCATACAGGTTATGATAGAAGTAACACTTCGGCTTTGAGTCATTAAAATATTTCGTGCTTCATCTATGGAGTTTGCTTTACGGAGGATTTTATTTTGAGAAGTAACAACTGTATCAGCTACTAAAAGTGGGTAATCATCAAAGCCAAAAGCTTTTAAATTCGTTGCATATTTTCCAAGTGTTGCCTGATAAACAAAATTTTTAGGAGTTGATGCAACTATACTCTCTTCATCAAAACCCTTAACCTCTTGAACAAACTCTATACCAGCCTCACGAAGGAGCATTGCACGGGTTTGTGAAGATGAGGCTAATCTTATCATCTCAAATACAACTCTAAGATAGAATCTCAGTTATATATTTAAGTGCTTCTTCTTTTGCTTGGGGCAATTTTGAAACATCTTTTCCACCGGCTTGTGCAAAGTCTGGACGACCACCACCGCCACCACCTAAGATAGGAGCAATTTTTTTAATCCAGTCACCAGCTTTAGCATTTGCATCTTTTACACCACAAGCTATCAGAATCTTATCGCCTTTAACCTGAAAAAGCATCGCACAAAGTTTTTCATTTTGGTTTTTAAGTTCATCGATTTTCTCTTTGATATCCCCTGTCGGATACTCTTCAACCACAACCCCAACACCGTTTATCTCATTTGAAGTTAGCTCTACTTTTGCAGAGTTTTGAGCCTCTTTTAACTCCTCTTTTAACTCTGAAATATTTGCTTTCATTCTTGAGATTCCAGCCATAACATCTAAGTTTTTAACTTCATGTTCAACTTTTTTTATAAGAATTCTCTCATTACAAAAATGCTTATATGCAGCTTGCCCACAAACGGCTTCTATACGACGAACACCGGCTGAAACTCCACTCTCTTTTGTAATAATAAATGAACCGATATTTGCCGTATTTTGGACATGAATACCACCACAAAACTCTACTGAAGCATCATCAAAACTTACAACTCGAACCTCATCGCCGTACTTCTCACCAAACTGAGCTTTTGCACCACTTTTTTTAGCGTCTTCTATACCCATAACTTCTGTTTTTGCAGGAATTGCTTTTAGGATTTCATTGTTTACTCTGGTCTCTATCTCAGCTAACTCGGCATGTGTAACCGCCTTGGGATGTGAAAAGTCAAATCTAAGTCTATGAGCATCAACAAGTGAACCTGCCTGAGATATATGATCGCCTAAAATATCAAATAAAATCGCATGTAAAAGATGGGTAGCAGAGTGATGTTTAACTATCTCATTTCTTGAAATATCAACATGTCCATCAACAATATTTCCACATGCTAACTCTTTTGTAACTTCGATTTGCGAAAGATTTAGTCCAAAGAATTTTTTAGTATCAAGAACTTTAGCAAAGCCCTCTAACTCTCCAATATCTCCACACTGTCCACCAGACTCAGCATAAAAAGGAGTGATGTCAAGAAGTACCCAGCCTTTACTTCCACATGCCAAGCTATCCACATATTTATAATTTTCATCTAAAAGTGCTAAAACTTCTCCAGAGTGTGCAGTAAAGTCATAACCTACAAAAGTATTCTCACCAAACTTCTCTAAAAGCTCTTTAAAATCACCGTGAACTGCTTCATCCCCACTACCTTTCCAAGCAGCTTTTGCACGAGTTCTCTGCTCTAGCATCAACTCTTCAAATTTAACAGAATCCAGTTTTAGATTTTCACCTTTTAACATATCCTCAGTCAAGTCAAGTGGAAAACCAAAAGTATCGTAAAGTTTAAAAGCAACTTCACCACTAAAAACCTCTTTAGTATTTTTCAACTCATCTTCAAAAAGAGCGATTCCACTCTCAATAGTTTTAAAGAATCTTGCTTCTTCTAGCTCTATCTGTTCTTTTACGATTTGGGATTTTACATTTAAGTAATCATATTCGCCACCCATAATCTCCACAACTCTATCTACAAGTTTGAACATAAACGGCTCTCTAAGACCAAGAAGATAACCATGACGAACAGCACGGCGAAGTATGCGTCGAAGAACATACCCACGACCCTCATTTGAAAAGTTTATACCTTGTGCCAGAAGAAAAACAGCAGTACGAATATGATCAGCAATAACACGATATGAAGCACCACTCTCATACTTGTACTTTTTACCTATAAGCTTTTCAACATCGATGATAATCGGCATAAAAAGTGATGAACCGTAGTTGCTTAACACTCCCTCTTTTATAGCCACAACTCTCTCAAGTCCCATACCGGTATCAATAGATGGTTTTGGCAATTCTGTCATCTTTCCACTAGCACTTCTCTCATACTGCATAAAAACAAGATTCCAAATCTCTAAAAATCTATCGCCCTCTCCACCAAGATAGTCCTCTTCACCACTAAAATGTTCTGCACCTTGGTCATAAAAAACCTCAGAACATGGTCCACACGGTCCAGTGTCACCCATCTGCCAAAAGTTATCAGCATCACCAAGTCTTAAGATTCTATCCTTAGAAATATACTTTTGCCACAGAATCTCAGCTTCATCATCACTATCGTGAATCGTTACCCAAAGCTTATCAACCGGAAGTTCTATAACCTCAGTTAGAAATTCCCAAGCATAAGCAATGGCCTCTTCTTTGAAGTAATCTCCAAAACTAAAGTTACCAAGCATCTCAAAAAATGTATGATGTCTTGCCGTGTGTCCAACATTTTCCAAATCATTATGTTTTCCACCAGCTCTTAAACATGTTTGACATGAAGTTGCACGATGGTTGGCAGGTCTAGGAATTTCACCTGTAAATATCGACTTAAAAGGAACCATCCCCGCATTATTAAAAAGGAGTGTTGCATCCTCAGGAACTAAAGGAGCTGACGCCACTCTCTTATGCTGTTTTGACTCAAAATATTTTAAAAACTCTTCTCTAATATCCATCGTATATTCTCTTTTATAAAATTTCGCGATTATATCTAAAATTTACCTAAAATATTTTAAAGTATTTGAGTTTGATTTCGTCCAGATTCTTTTGATTTGTATAATGCTTTATCAGCTCGTGCTATAATCGATTCAAAAGAAATATCATTTTTACACTGAGCTATACCAAAAGATGCTGTAATTTTTAATTTTTTCTCACCAAATTCATATAGTTCAATTTTTTTGCGTATCTTTTCAACAAGTTTAAAAGCATTATTTTCATCTGTTTGCAAGAAGATTATAAACTC
>JAGHAW010000033.1 GCA_021161305.1 Sulfurimonas sp. | reverse complement strand
GTGCTATAAAAAGTGCTATAACATCCTCACTTTTTTGAAATCTATAGTAGTGGTTTTTAAGTGCCTTTTTTATCTCTTCATCACTCTTTTTTAAAAGTAAAAAATCAAGAGAATCTAAAAACTTCACTATCTGCTTTACCTTTCCATAAGCAAACAAAGCACAAATGAGTGAAACAGTAGGGTCTCTATAACGATAAGCAACTAAAATTGGGTCTAATTTCTCTTGTGAGACTTCACCGACTCTATTTCGTTTTTCTACTTCTAAATCTAAACGCTCTTTAATTTCCATAATCAGATCTAAACACTAAGATGATACAATTTCTTTCTCTCACTAGAACCTGCAATATTTAGCTGTTTTCTGTACTTAGCTATAGTCCGTCTAACCATTTTTACTTTAAATTTATCTTGGATTAAATCTAAAAGTTTCATATCACTCAATGGTTTTTTACGACTTTCTTGCTTGACTGTAGCAACCAAAAACTCTTTTATAGCAGCGTTTGACACATCATCATCTATAGCCGTGGTAAAAAACTCTTTCATCGCAAAAACACCTCTGTCACAGGCTATATATTTGTTTGCTATTGCTCTTGAAATTGTGGAAGGATTGTGTCCAAATTCATCTGCTAAAGTCTTTAGTGTCAGAGGCATGATAGAGCCTCCTGTAAAAAATTCATATTGATACTCAACTATCATCAATCCTACTTTATAAAGAGTTGCTTTTCTCATATCAAGAGCATCTACTAAACTTTTTGCTTCTTTGATTTTTTGGCTTATAAACTCATGTTTTATTGCGTAATTTGTATCGATATGGATAGTTGGGTAGTAAGCATCATTTAATTTAACTTCTATCGCATTTTCATCATTAAAAAATATCATTAAATCAGGAATTATTTGAGCTGAATCTTCTTGATACTCTATGGCTGGAGGGTTTTTAAAGGTAGAAACAACATGCATGACTTCTGCAAAATATTCTTTATCGGAGTAGCTGTGAATATCCTGCATATTATTTATAACTTCAGATGCCAAAGAGTAGGCCTTGTCACTAATCTCTGAACTATCAAGCTGAAACAGAAATGATTCTGCTAAATCAACTGCTCCGATACCAACAGGTTCAACATGAGCAAAACGCAGTCTAATCTTCTCAAACTCTAGCATGTTTATATTGTGCTTTTGACAAAATTCCTCGCTATTACCCTCATAGTAGCCATTTTCATCGAGATTTGCCACAACAAAAAGAGCCACTTCTTGTGAGATAGGTGTAGGGAAAAGTGGAGCTTCTAGCTGTTCATCTAAGACATCATGAAGTGAACGATAGGCAATTGTTAAAGCTTCTATCTGTTCGGTTCTTGAGTTACTAACCTGTCCTCTTATAACTTTTCTGGGAATCTTTTTCTCAAAATCTTCCTCATAACCAGATTCAACCTCCACAACAGGATTTGACTCCACAAATGGATTCATAGCCTCACCTAATTCACTCAAACTTGAGTGCAGTATCGGTAGCCAATTTCGTAGAGTGTTTGAAAGTTTATGTTTGTTTTCTACACGCTGAGTCTGTCTTAATCCTGCCATAGATTATTAAGCTTAAAGCTTAAATTCCTTACCTAAGTAGTGAGTACGCACATCAGTATTTTCTCCTATCTCTTTGCTAGTTCCACTAGCCAAAAGTTCACCGGCCTTGATAACATAGGCTCTATCACAAACAGCCAAAGTTTCACGAACATTATGATCAGTTATCAAAACTCCAATATCATAAGATACAAGTTGTTTTATAACATTTTGAATATCTTTAACAGCGATAGGGTCAACCCCTGCAAAAGGCTCATCAAGAAGTAAAAATTTTGGCTTATTTACCAAAGCTCTTGCTATTTCAACACGACGACGCTCTCCACCACTAAGGCTGATTCCTTTACGGTAACGAATCGGCTCGATATTGAACATGTCAAGAAGTTCTAAGATTCTATCTTCTTGAGCTTTTTTACCTTTTATACCAACTTGTGCTGCGACCATTAAATTATCTTCAACACTCAGATCCTTAAAGATTGATGCTTCTTGAGGCAGATAACCTATACCTTTTATAGCTCGTTGATGAAGTGGCATATTTGATAGATTCTTACCATCAAAAAAAACCTCTCCATCACTAGCTTCAACCAAACCACAAATCATATAAAAAGTAGTAGTTTTACCCGCTCCATTTGGTCCAAGAAGTCCTACAACTTCTCCACTTGAAAGCTCTAAACTCATCCCTTTTACTATCTCTAAATCTTTTATTTTTTTCTTTAAATTTACTGCTTTTAATGTGTGCATATTTTATATTCTCTACTATCATCTGAAATTTTTTCTATATTTATTGTCATTACATCCAAACCTGCAGAAGTTAAAATTTCCACAAGTTTATCATCACCCCACTCCACAAAATGAAGTCCATCTTTTTCCAATTCTTCTAACATCCCTAGAGATATAAAATGCTCTAATCCATGATTATAAATATCATAGTGAAAAATCTTCTCTGCATAACACTGTTGAAGGGAAAAAGTTGGCGAAGTCACATCATCATTAAACCCAAGTTTTTTTGCCATTACCTTGACAAAAGTAGTTTTTCCAGATGCCAAATCACCTCTTAAAATAACTACACCACTCTTGAAATTATTAACAACCTCATCAACTAAACTGTTAAGTTCTTCTAGTTTTAACCTATAAATTTTCATAATTTATTTGAAATATTAATGATTTGCTTTAGTTTTTCTTTGGCTTTCCCTTTTCTAATAGCCTCTTTTGCTATTGCTAATCCATCTTGAATATCACGAACCATACCATCTACCATTAGAGCCGCAGCTGCATTTATAAGAACTATATCTCTCTGTGCATCAGTTGAATTACCATCAAAAATATCATAAAGAATCTGAGCATTTTGATTTGCATCTCCACCTATTATAGTTTGAATTGGCATTTTATTTATACCGTATTCTTGAGGGTCTATTATAAATTCATGAACGATTCCATCACGAAGTTGTGAAGCATAGGTAATATCACTTATACTTATCTCGTCCATTCCCTCTGCTGAACTGACAACCATAGTAGAAGTCGCACCATTTAATTTAAGAGCCTCTGCCATTTTTGGTACAAAGGCTTTGTCAAAAACACCAAGCAGAGATTTATGCACTCCTGCCGGATTTGTAAGTGGTCCAAGAATGTTAAAAATAGTCTTATCCGGTATAGTTTTTCTCACAGGAACTATAAATCTCATAGCAGGATGATAATTCTGTGCAAACATAAAAGTAAACCCTGTCTCTTCTAAAAGTTTAGCACTATTTTCTATACTTAAATCAAGTCTAACTCCAAGTTCTTCAAACATATCCGCACTGCCAGATTTCGAAGTAATAGAACGACTTCCATGCTTTGCAACTACACTTCCACATGCTGCGACTAAAAGTGCAACTGTTGAAGAGATATTAAAACTGCCTATCTTATCCCCACCTGTTCCAACAACATCAATAGCCTTTAGACGAAGTTCATCAGAGATTGGCAGAGCTATAGCATGTGAACGCATAACTTCTGCTGCTGCTGCAATAGACTCTACTGAAGTATACTCATCAAGTTTAACACTTAACAAAAACTCTCTCATTTGAGAGTCATTCATATCACCTTCAAAAAGTGAACTAAAAGATTTTTTTGCCTCTTCATAAGTCATGACACTTCCTTTATATATTGATCTTGTAAAGATTTTGGTGTTGATTTGGTTGTAGGAATTTGCAACACTTCATACTTTTTTGTCTCATTTAAGTAGTTGATTGTTATTATGCTTCCAACCTCAACATTCTTACTAGCCTTGGCAACAACATTATTTATAAGAACAACTTTGTTGCTAATCATATCCTGTGCAACAGAGCGTCTTTTTGTTATGTTTACTGAATTTAAAAACTTATCTATTCTCATTTTTAATACTTTCTTATCATTTAGAGTATTGTAGAGTATTAAAACTGAAAAGAATGTAAGAGTTGGAACAATTTTTGCATTAAATTTTATTGCTATGCAAATTTTTACCCCTCTTTTTGGCTCTGAGGATGCAATGGGGATTGGTATTAACTCTACTCAAATTTCTAATTTCATTATCACTATCCATCAAAAACTAATATTGTCTTTCTATGAAATGAGTTCTAGCTTTTCATCGCCCTAATAAATGATTCATAGATTTGTTCTAGCTCTAAATCTTGTTCTAGTACATCTTTGTTGTCCTCAACCAAGATATGCTCCAAAACTGCAACCCTTTTAAGTAGATATTCAAACATCTCTTTGTTAATATCCGGAAGCATATTGTGCATAAATGGATCTTTACAACGACCTTTTTCTATAACATGAGCAGGGATGCCGATAGCAGTAGCATTGTTTGGTACTTCTCTTACAACAACAGAGTTAGCTCCGATTTTTGCATATTCGCCTACGACTATATTTCCAAGTATTTTTGCACCAGCACCGAGAACAGCACCTTTTTTAACAGTAGGATGTCGTTTTCCATGCTCTAAAGAGACTCCACCAAGTGTTACAGCTTGGTAGATAAGTACATCATCTTCTATGATAGTAGTTTCACCAATCACAACACCGGTTCCATGGTCTATAAAAACTCTTCTACCAATTACAGCAGCTGGATGAATATCAATATTAGTAAGTATTTGTGTGAAACCCATGATAATTCTGGCAAATCTTTTGAAGTTAGCGTTGTGGAGTTTATGAGCAATTCTGTACCAAGCTATTGCCCAAACACCCGGATAGTTAAAAAGAAATTCAAACTTTGAACTTAGAGCAGGGTCATTTTTATAAGCAGTTGAAAAATCTTCTCTGATATCGGTATAAAGTCCCATTTGAGTTCCTAGTTTGTTGTTCGCAGATAACCATTTTGTTCTAAAAAGGTTTCGAGTTTCGCAAGTGTATCATTTTTTTCTGTTTCTTCTATAAAATCACTTTTAATCAAATCATTTTTAAGTTTATTTAAAATTTCATCTCTGTTATAGCCTATAGAATTTAAGATGTCTAAAACACTTTTTGATTCAATGGCATTTTTGATTTTGTAACTACTATCATCTATATCTATAGTATATTCATTTGGATGTGTAAAAAGATTATGCTCCATTCCAAGTGTTTCTTGATAAGCACCAACATTGAAAAATCCTAAAAAATACTCCTCTTCATCTAAGTTTATATCGTGCAGATAGAGGGGTTTGTCAGGGTTAAAACCAATCTCTCCATCACTATCACAGGTAATATCCCAAAGTGAAGCAGCTCTGCGTGGTTGAGATTCTAAATGATGTAGAGGCATTACAGGAAAATGTTGATTTAAACCCCAGTAATCAGGTAAACTTTGAAAGATAGAGGCATTTATAAGATAGCGTTCTTGCAGACTTGCTTGTAGTTGTTCCAACTCATCTGTTGGGTGTGATGAAGTTAGGTATAGTGCTTTTTTAATAATGCTATGTACTAAAATCTCAGCATTTGAACGGTCTTGAAGATCGATATATCCTAAGTCAAAAAGAGTTAGAAGAGATTCTATGTGGTCAAGTGCATCGTGAAGATATTCGATACAGTTTTTGTTGTTAAGTAGTCTGTTCAACTCTCTTAATTCTTCTATAAGTGGGGGATTTTGCTCTTTAAAATTTAAAAGTTTTTCATGATAATCTTGTGTGAAAAGTTCTAAAACCGGAGTGATTAAAACGGCATGAGAAGCTACTATAAAACGACCTGATTCTGTGAAAATATTTGGATGTTGAACATTTTTAGCATCCATAATTTCACCAAGTAAAAAGACGACAGAACTTGAAAATTCCTCAATAGAATAGTTGTGAGATTTTGCATGTGAATGTTGATTGTATTCCACTGCTAAACCACCACCTATATTTATACTGTTAAGTGCTGATGCACCCATCTTTTTTAGTTCTGCATAGATATTTCCAGCTTCTCTTAAAGCTCGTTTTATAGGTGCAATATCACTCATTTGAGAACCTATATGAAAGTGAATCATATGAAGATTATTTATGAGATTTGCTTCTTTAAGAAGTGCTATGGCTTCTATGATTTCTGTAGAAGTAAGACCAAATTTTGCGTCCATTCCACCACTTTTCGCCCAAGTACCGCTTCCAGTAGAGTGAAGTCTAACTCTTATGCCAATGTGTGGGACTTTAAGAGAAGATTCGTTTGCTACTTCTATAATCGTTTCTAGCTCTCCAAGCCCTTCTATCGTTAAGGTAATCTTATGCCCACTTTGAGCCGCTATAAACCCAAGAGTTATCATCTCTTTGTCTTTAAAACCGTTTACGGTGATATTAGAATTTTTTGGAGTTTTGCTCATCGCTAAAATCAGTTCTGCTTTGCTTCCTGCTTCAAGCCCGTAGTTAAAATCTCTGCCTTGAGTTGTTACAGCTTCTATGGCATATGGGAATTGATTTACTTTTAGAGGAAAAACGGCACTGAAACTACCTCTGTAACTATTTTCTTTCATAGCTTTATCAAAGTATGAGTATAGGCTTCTTATCTGTTTTTTTACTAGATGAGGAAACCTAAGTAAAATAGGACCCTTAACATCATTTGAGCGAATCTCTTCAGTAATTTGAAGCAGAGAGGGCATAGACTTGTAGTTTAGCTTAAGTTCTCCATTTTCAATGATGAAGTTTTTGTTTGACCAGATGTCAAGACCGAAGTTTTTCATACGGATTCTCTAAATAGTTTATAATGCTCTTCTCTAGTACTAATAAATGGAAATATATATTGTTGATTAACTTTGCTAAATTCCAAATCTAAAAAATTACTTAATGCTTCTTGGTCATTTTGTAGTTCTTCTATTATTTGGTATCCTTGTAAAATTATCTCTTTTCTTTCTCT
>JAGHAW010000117.1 GCA_021161305.1 Sulfurimonas sp. | reverse complement strand
TATCTAATATATACTTGACATAAACCCAATTATTATGATAAACTAGTTTATCAATACGAGGTTAAAACTAAAATGAGAAAGGAAAACAATCAAAATAATGTAATATTCGGTGTTATCATCGATAAAGATTTAAAAAACGAGTTCTTGCGAATAGCAACCAAAAATGAGGAAACAGCATCTAAGCTAATCAGAAAGTTCATTAAGAACTATGTGAGAGGTAATTAAGATGATTACCCTACAAACTCCTGACGACAACATCAAATACTATTTAAATACTAATAGCTCAATACTCTATACATATAATGTAGAAAAAAACAAGGTTCATTTTAATCATTCAAATGAGTTCAAGGCAATGTCATTACCTGTCATTGAGAAAACAAAGTCCAAAGAGATTAGAAAGACTATGAATGTTCAAGATATCATAAGAGAAGATAACAACTTTATAAATGTTGTGAAAGTTATAGCATCTACAACTGAAACAGAGGGCAACTTTTCAGACTTTGATGAAGACACCGGGATGGCAACTGACTATCTAAATATTTATCTTAATGCGAGAACATTTCAAGATGCTGCTGCTGATAACAATTATAGTATAACTTGTGAAGAAAATCTTATAGAACTTTTAGAAGATGAGACACCAACTATTCATAAATTAATTAAAAATCTATTTCATAATGAGAGTGATGAAGTGATTATTAACTTTTTAAATTATCTAAATGTAGTTAGCTTTACAGACAATAAGCAAGATGTGATGTATCTTTTTAAAGGAACAAGCGAAGATAAGCAAGGGCAAGGCTCAGGTAAGGGAGTGTTTAGAGATTTACTCTCTAAGATGTTCTCAGGTCTTGTATGTTCTGTATCTAATGAAAGCTATAAAAATGATTTCAACTCAGAGCTACTCAATAAAAAAATTGTTATCTTTGATGAGTTGGATTTTAAATCTTTAAAGTATGAGAAGCTCAAAGACATTACAGGGAACAACACTCTAAGAATAGAGAACAAAGGCAAGGATGCGATTATTGTTAAAAATGTAAGCTCTTGGTTGCTATTTACTAACTTCTCTGATATGTTAGCTAAAATCTTAGCAGATGACAGAAGAACAATTATTATCCATCCAAACCCTACCAATGGAAGCCTAAAAAAAGAAGTAATAGACTCTTGTTATGGTGGAGACTATAATCACTTTGAATATTGCTTATTTTCTGAGATAGAGAACTTTATTCACATCATAAGTTTAGCTACTGGTAAAGTTAGAACACCGTTAGAATTAAGAACAGAAGCACACAAAAGCTACTTTGCTGCCAATAACTATAATCTTACAGATATTAAAAAGTTCAATGATATTTTCTTGAAGAAGAACAGCAAGAGAAAGTTCATAGAGTTCCTAGAAGAGTTAAAAATATTGAATGACATCTCTGAAAAGAAGTTTGAAAGAATGAAGTTCTATCTCAATACAGGTTTCTATTTTCAAGATATGCTTCAAGATGTTTTTAATATTTGCCAACAGCATCAAGTAGGCGATATTAAAAGCAGAGATAAGAGCAGAGTGGCTATCAAAGCTTTAAAAGATGAACTCATTAAGCAAGACCACGAACTGTTTAATCTTGATACAAGTTTCACATATCAAAAAGAAAAACGAAGAGTTAAACACAATGGATGTATCAGAGTAAAAGATACTACCAGAGAAACACAAAAAGATATTAACAAGCAGATTAAATCTTTTTATATTCAAAATCTTGCCGCTTAAATAAGTGGCGATTTCCAAAATGTAGCTAGCCGTCAAGAAGCTATTCGCTCCTTTACGGCGAAAACCCACAGTAGCCTATAATTAGGTGTGGGTTTATGTACGGCAGGTATGTGTTTTTATCCACTTGGTGTGGGTTTTTAGTCATTCTAAGCCAAAGTTAGCCATAATTTTTTTACAGTCCTACAACATAGTATCAACTATGGAGAACATCACAATGACACATAAACAAAAAAACTTACAACAATTTATCAAAGCAAAGGCAGGTATTCAGTTGCTCTTTAATGAAGCATCATTAATCACAGACTATACAGAACTTGAAGAGTTCCTAAATACCTTTTCAAAATACATTTTAAAAATAGCCAACGAGAGAAATAATGTAGGTAATAAGAATATCATTGCCTTTAAATCTTACTATGAAAATGAAGCAGGTAAAAAGAGAACCGTAGAAACGATTGAAAAGAAAAGCCAGGTCAAACGATTAAGATATAAAAGCACCTATAAAGACTATACCGAGGAGTATTTGATTTTAAGAGCAAGGGGCTACTCTTGGAGGAAGTTAGCCAAATATTCAGAACAGTTTTTTAAAATCAAAGTCGGCAAAGACACACTTAGAAACAATATAGGAGGTTTGGAAGATGGGACACATTCATAACAGGGCAAGTGCCACAGCAGTTATCAATCAGATAATGAGCCAAGCAAACGGTATAGGAAGCTCAAAAACAGAAGCAAAAAGACAATCAACACTCTTAGGTCAGAACGGTCAAAGAGTAAGCTCAAAAGCCCATTCTATTAAGTCATTACAGAACCTTAGAAGCATTACAACACAGTATGTTAATTACATCAAAGAGAACCACGGTAATAGAGTGGTCAAGCATATCAACAACGGGACAATCAAAGAGTTTATTAATCACAAGTTAGAGCAGGGAAACAGCCAAGGAACCATAAATACCTACATCTCAACCCTTGCTAAAATGTCGTCAAACCTCAATCAGATTGGCATAGGCACATCCAAAGTGTCAAGAACAGAGATAACGGCTTATAGGAAGGAGTTAAAGGCAAATGGTAATGATTTACAAAAGAACCACATCAACAGAGCCTATAATAACCCACAGGCAATAGTTAATGAGATGAGAGACAGTCCTTATTTTTTATCTGCTCAACTTGCCTATGAAGTTGGACTGCGAGCAGACGATGCGATACATTCAGACAAATGGACTTTGAACTTTAATAACACTTTACATATTACAGGAAGCAAGAACGGTATCAACTACACTACCCACCCGTTAAGCGATGAAACACTCCAACGGGTTAGGGATGCTATTGAAAACGGGTTTAAGGGCAATTATGGAGAGTTTAGAGAGATTTTAAAGGAAGCGGTTGAGAATTGTAATGAGAACTGGACAGGCATTCATGGTCTTAGGTATTCGTTCGCACAGGAAAGGCTTTCTGAAGGTATTACAAAATCCCAAATATCCCTTGAGATGGGACATTCGAGGATTGAGGTTTTGGATATATATTTAGCTAACTAAAATTAAATATTAGAGTAGATATCTATTATGGATATACATCATTTTTTTCGCCTTTAAGCCAAGGTTCTTTAAAGAAAGGTTCATATACCAATATTTGATAATATCCTTTATCTGGCTTATTTGTGTGATTATAGATTGAGTATTTTCTTACTATCAAACGATGACATCTTTTTTCTCTACCATCTTTAAATTTAGCACAAGTTCTTACAAAATAACCAAATATCTGTGGTCTGTCTGTCCCCGCTACTCGTGAATAGGCTTTGTAGGGTTTAGAATATGTTATGCTATCTTGATAAATTTCTTTATTATGAGCATAATCCCAACCACCATTCCAAGCTCTCTTGACAACTTCTTTATAGTTTGTTGGATATGGACCATAACTTCCTTTATTCTTTGCTATAAGTGTTGGATTTGCATATTCTGATGGACATCCAGTCAAAAAGAACATAGCCCCTAATAGTGCTATTACCATAGTAATTTTTTTCATCTCTTCTCCTTGAAAATTAATTTATATAGCTTATTCTAGTTTGAATAATAAATTGCTAATTGTTCGTCTGATACAGAATGAATGAGGTCTCGATCAATTGATGACCCATTATATTCTATACGACAAAGTTTAGATTCACTAGAGTCAGCATTAGGAAGAGTGCCATAAGGACCATAACTACAAGTATCATTTATAATACCACATCCATGATGATCAACAGGAGTAAATAATGGACTTGCCTCTGATGACATAACATCTTTAATAGCATTTTGATATGCTGAACTTTCACATAACTCTGCTGGTATATTTCTTACGGAATACTGCTTCTGTCGTGGAGTATTTTCTCCAACATTATTTGTGCTGTTGTAATTTGGATTATCTGGTGCACTCGTAGTAGTTTCTCCCGTACAAGCAACTAAAAATAGTCCGGCTATAGCTAAACTTCCCATAATTTTCATTTTCATACTTTCCCCTATTTAATATATCTAAGT
>JAGHAW010000280.1 GCA_021161305.1 Sulfurimonas sp. | reverse complement strand
TATCGCCATAAATATAGCTGTGAAAGTATAGATGAGAGTATATTTTTAGAGGTATTTTTTAATATTTCTTTTTCGTTAATTATTAGCAGAGTTTCTTCTATATTTATTTTTTTATCCAAGCATTCTATATTGGAATTATTGATAGCTATGCAACCTTTTGTATACTCATCCCTTATTTGCTTAGTTGGAAGACCATGTATCCAGATACCATGACCATTTTTACCTCTGAACTTATCATAGCTGTTTGGATATGATGTAACAAATGCCAATGGACCATAAAATGAGTCGAGTTTTTTGATTTTTTTAGTAATTCTGTAGATTCCTACTGGTGTTTTAAGATCTCCCTCTTCAATTTTATCACCTTCTCTTTTTCCTGTAAAGGCATTGTACTCTTTTTTAAATCTGAATGTAGAGTTTTCATCTTGCTTGTAGAGTTGAAGTGTTGAGTTTCTTTTATCGCATGTTAAAAGAGATGAATATGATTCAATATAACCAAAAGAAGTATCTATATTTTTAAGATATTCACTCCAGTACTCTTTTTTAGTAAGTCTTAAATCCATCTGCTTTTCAATTTCTGCAATACCACTAATCCTATAGTTAGTTAGAGCTTCATTAGCACATAATGATAAGCTTATAAGTACTAAAAAGAGTGTTTTCACGCTTTATACCCAATCTCTTCTAAAAATGCCTTATCTTTAGTCCAACCTTTTTTTACGCTTACTTGCAGGTTTAGATATGCTTTTTGTCCACTTAGTCTCTCTATCTTTTCTCTTGCAGATTTACCAATTCTTTTAATTGATTCTCCACCTTTACCGATGATAATACCTTTTTGGGACTCTTTTTCTATAATGATAGTTGCATAAATTTTATCCAATCCCTTATCTTCTTCAATAGAGTCAATAATTACATCTGATTCATAAGGTATTTCATCGCTTACATTTTCAAAAATACCCTCTCTGATAAAACCGGCATATATATCACGAACCAGTTCGCTTGTTAAATCTTGTGGGTCGTATAGAAATGGTGATTGGGGAAGGTTGTTTGAGATAACTTTTAGAAGATCTTCATGCCCAACTTTTTTAGGAATCGCAACAGGAATAAGTGCTTCAAAATGCTCTGCAAATTGATTGTATGAGGCAATTCTTTTAAAAAGTTTATCTTGTTTTACTTGGTCAATTTTACTAAGAACAATGATATGTTTAACTCTGTCGTTGTTTAGTTTTAAAAACTTTTCATAATGTTCAACACTGTCAGTAACTGGAGCAAGATAAACAATCAAATCACAATCACCCATAGCTTTGAGCGCTTCATCAAGCATATATTGGTTTAAAACTTTTTCTCTCTCATGAAGACCGGGAGTGTCAACAAAGATGATTTGAGTATCTTCATACATCACTATAGCATTAGAGCGTCTTCTTGTTGCATTTGCTTTTTGGCTAACCATAGCGATATTCTCACCTAAAAGTGAGTTCATTAGTGTACTTTTCCCCGCGTTGGGACGACCTATTAAAGATACAAAACCAGCTTTAGTCATTTGTATTGCCTTTTATAAGATATATCTTGATAAGTCATCATCTTCAACAACCATATCAAGTTTTTCGTGTACAAGCTCAGAAGTTATTGTAAACTCTTCGCCTGAATGTTCATCAGCACTAAAACTAATCTCTTCTAAAACTCTTTCTAAAACTGTATGTAATCTTCTAGCACCTATATCTTCTGTTATCTCATTTGCTTTGTGAGAAAGTTTTGCTATTGCATGAATGGCTTCATCTTCAAAAATCAGTTTTACATCTTCAATACTTAATAGTGCTTTATATTGCTTAAGTAGAGAGTTTTCAGTCTGTGTAAGAATTTGGTATAGTGTATCTTCTGTTAAAGATTCAAGTTCAACTCTTAGAGGAAATCTACCTTGAAGTTCAGGAATTAAATCACTTGGCTTAGTTAGATGAAATGCACCTGCAGCTATAAAGAGAATATGATCTGTATTAATAACACCATATTTTGTAGTAACACTGCTACCTTCAACTATAGGCAGTAAATCGCGTTGTACTCCCTCTTTGCTTGGATCATTTCTTCCTTGGCTTTTTGCACTTATAGCGATTTTGTCTATTTCGTCTAAAAAGATAATGCCACCATTTTCTGCTCTTCTTAGTGCTTCGGTATGTATATTTGTCATATCAAGAAGTTTGTTACTTGCTTCAAGCTTTAGTAAAGATTTTGCATCTTTAACAGTTACTTCTTTTTTATTGTCTTCTTTGTTCATTGTCTCAAAAATTTTAGAAAAAGACTCTTGAACTTTTGCCATTTCTGGTGGAAGATTTGTATCTGCGAACTCTAAGTGAACCTTATCAAATTCAAGTTCGATTGTTTTATCATCCATCTCGCCATTTATAACTTTCTTTTCCATAGCACTAAGAAGTCTTTGGTAATCATCTTTTTTAGACTCACTTGCTGATTCTGGGAGAGGTGGAAGAAGCTTTTCAACGATTTTATTAATAACATAGTTTTCAATTTTTTCTTTGTTTTGCTCTTCTTTTTCAGTTTTTACTATGCTTATAGAGTTTATAGCTAAATCTCTAATCATAGATTCCACATCTCTACCAACAAAACCGACTTCAGTATATTTGGAAGCTTCTACCTTGATAAAAGGAACTTTCATCATCTTTGCCAAGCGACGAGAAATCTCAGTTTTACCAACACCTGTAGAGCCTATCATTAATATATTTTTTGGCATTATCTCATCTTGAAGTTCAAGGCTTAGTTGCATCCTTCTATATCTGGTTCTAAGAGCCAAAGCTATGGTTTTTTTAGCATCTTTTTGAGAGATTACATATTTATCCAGATATTTTACTATCTCTTTAGGTGTTAAGTTCATTATTTGCTATCCTCAAGAGTAAGAGTTTTGATATTATGATTTGTATAAATACATAAATCTGCCGCAATGCTAAGGGACTCTTTTACAAGTTCTTCTTCATCCATATTTGTGGCATGTTTTTTTAAAGCTCTTGCTGCTGAGATAGCAAAGTTTCCACCACTTCCAATGGAAGCAATCTCTCCATCTTCGGGTTCAACCACATCGCCATTTCCGGTAAGTATAAAAATATGTTCATTATTTAAAACAATCATCATAGCTTCAAGACGACGAAGAACTTTATCCTTTCTCCAAGCCTTAGAAAATTCAATAACTGATTTTAAAATATCACCTTTCTTATCTTCTAAAAACTCTTCAAACATATCAAAAAGATTAAAAGCATCGGCTGTACTTCCAGCAAATCCAGCTAAAATCTTACCTTTGTGAAGTGTACGGATTTTAGTTGCATTGCCTTTAAGGACTGAGTCTCCAAAAGTAACCTGTCCATCTCCACCGATTACAGCCTTCTCTCTGCCTTTATAAGCAAGTATTGTAGTAGCATCAAACATTATTTATCTATTCTCCTTGAACATCCACATGAAGTGTTGCATGAAGACCGTGACCTAGTTTAAAGTCTAAATCATGTTCACCAACTGTTTTAATAGCATTTTTTTCATTGATATGTTTTTTGTCTATTTTAATATTATATTGTTCTTCAAGTGCCAAAGCAACTTCTTCTTTTGTAACAGAACCAAAAAGATGACCGTTTTGACCAAGTTTTTTAGTGATAATAATTTCAGCTTGGTCAAGCATTGCAGCTACTTGTTTAAGAACTTTTACTTCTTTTTCAAGATTTTTTGCAACTATAAGTTCATCTGATGCGTGTTGAGCTAAAATCTCTGGAGTTGCATGTCTTGCAAAACCTTTACCGATTAGAAAGTTTTTTCCATAACCGTCTTTTACCTCTTTCACTTCGCCTTTTTTCCCTAAACTTTTTACATCTTTTATTAGTAATACTTTCATTTCTTTTTCCTAGTTTTTAATTATCTTATAACTTCGCCACCATAAGAGACGATTCCGTGAGTTAAGTTTCCTATTTTAGAGTATCCCATATCTGCGAGTATTCTTGCAACATGAGCAGAACGACTACCTACATGACAGTAAAGGATTATATTTTCATCTTTTTCAAGGTTAACTTCATCCCAAGTTTGAAAGAAACTACTTGTTGGAACTAAAGTGTCAGCACCTTTTATATGACCCATCTGCCATTCCATATGCTCACGAACATCAACAAGTTTGAAGTTAATCATATCAAGCTCTCTAGCTTCCATAAGTGCATGAAGTTCATCACCATCAAGTTCTTCTTGAGATACAAGTTGTTCACACTCCTCTTTTGTTAATCCGCGAGAGTGAATATGAACTGCTTCTTCCATGCCAAGTTCAATGCGTTTATTAGCTGCAAATTCCGGTGTACAGAAGATTCCACAGTGACAACTTCCAGAATCTGGAATCTCTTTTTCTATAGCAGGTTTACAGGGGCAGATTCTATCATCAACGCTTTTTGGTTTTTCTCCACTATCATCAACCATAAAACATGGGCAGAATCTTTTGTTGTACATCATCTTGTTTCTTGCAAGACCCATCTGCACACCCTCATTCACTTCTAATTGGGGATTATATTCCCATCCAAATTGTTGGATGACTTTATCTGTAAATTCAACCGTTTTTTCCATCTCATTTTGGAATTCGGGTGAATTCATGTCGATTTTAATAATACTCATTATTTGGCTTTTCTCGCTTTTCCTTCAATAATGAAACGAAGAGCATTTAGTTTTATAAAGCCTTCTGCATCTTTTTGGTTATAAACTTCATCTTCTTCAAAAGTTGAGTATTCCTCATTGAAAAGTGATACTTCTGATGAACGACCAACAACCATTATGCTTCCCTTGTAAAGTTTAAGACGAACACTTCCCTCTACAAACTCTTGAGATTTGTCAATTGCAGCTTGAAGCATCTCTCTTTCAGGTGCAAACCAAAAACCGTTATAGATTAGCTTCGCGTAGCGAGGCATTAACTCATCTTTTAGGTGTGCAGCTTCACGGTCTAAAGTGATAGATTCCATAGCACGGTGGGCTTTAAGCATAATAGTTCCACCTGGAGTTTCATAACATCCTCTTGCTTTCATACCAACAAAACGGTTTTCAACAATATCAACACGACCGATTCCATGGTTACCACCGATTTCATTTAGAGTTTTAAGCATAGTAGCAGGGCTTAATTCTTTGCTATTTAGTGTGATAGGATCGCCATTTTTATAACCTATCTCAATATACTCAGCTTTGTCAGGTGCATTCTCCGGAGAGTTAGACCATAACCACATGCTCTCTTCCGGTTCTGCACTTGGGTCTTCTAAAATTCCACCCTCATAAGAGATATGAAGTAGATTCGCATCCATAGAATAAGGTGATTTTTTACCTTTTTTTTCAATGGGAATGCCATGTTCTTCAGCGTATGCAAGAAGTTTTTCTCTTGAGTTGAGATCCCACTCTCTCCATGGAGCGATAATAGTCAGTGTAGAATCTTGACCTAAATAACCCATCTCGAAACGAACCTGATCGTTACCTTTACCAGTTGCACCATGGCTAACACCGTCAGCACCAGTAAGTTTAGCTATTTCAGTTTGTCGTTTAGCAATGAGTGGACGAGCGATAGAAGTACCAAGAAGATACTCTCCCTCATAGATTGCATTTGCTCTAAACATCGGGTAAACAAAATCTTTTACGAATTCTTCTTTTAAATCGTCAATAAAAATATTTTCAGGTTTGATTCCAAATTCAAGTGCCTTTTTGCGAGCAGGCTCAAGTTCTTCACCTTGACCTAAATCAGCTGTAAATGTTACAACTTCACATTTGTACTCATCTTGCAGCCATTTTAAAATAATACTAGTATCAAGTCCGCCAGAATAGGCTAGGACTACTTTTTTAACATCTTTTTTCATCTGAAAAACCTTTAATATGAGAAATAATTATCGCGATTATATCAAAAAAGATGTGAGAATCCGCTTATTTTAAAAGCTTATAGTTGAAAATCTATGTAAATGAAAGAAAAGAGGTGCTTCAAAAGGGCTTCTATCTACCCCTTTGAATCAAATAATATACCCGTAACTTCTTGCATTTTTGGAAGAAAATCGGCCGCTTGTTCTGCTGGGAATCTTCTAATCATCTTACTTGTTTCTGTTTCAATTACCGAAACATAAAAGATATCATCTCTATCAACACCAAACCTAAGATTTGTATTCATAGGTGCCATTGCCCTATTTAATTGGTCAACTAAATCAGCTACCTGCTCTTTGGAATTGATTTTTGGTTCTTCTGAAACTTCTTTTTGTATCTCTTTTACTACATCATTCTTTTGAGCCTGCATTTGGTGTACTTGCTCTGCTACTCTTCCTTGAGTTTCCATACTACTTACTTGAGTTTGTTGTTGCCTTGCAACATTCGCTATGCCATCCATGACGCACTCCTTGTTAAAAAATATAACTGTTAGACAGCATATCGGTTAATGAAAAAATAACTTTAATCAAATGTTGATGAATTTAAATATTTTTGTTTTTATGTTAATCTTACATTTATGAATGAATATATAAAATTATTAAAATCAGAACCAGTTTTAAGACGATTATCTACTATACAACTTATAGCTTATTTTGGTGCATGGTTTAGTAATGTTGCGATATATACACTGCTTATAGATATGAAGGTAGATGCTAGTGTTATTGCTTTTACGGCGATGTTGCACTTTTTAGCCGGAGTTATACAAGCACCTTTTTCTGGTTCAATTATAGATAGTGTCAGACCAAAAAAATTGATGCTTATTTTGATTAGTGTTGAGATTTTTGCAACATTTCTTCTGATTTTTGTAAGTGAGTTATCTGATTTATGGTTTTTATATACTCTTATCTTTATAAAAATGGCAGCTGCAAGTTTTTACTTTACAACAGAGATGACACTTCTTCCTAAAATTTTAGATGGTATGAAATTGCAAAAGGCAAATGAACTTCACTCTATTATCTGGTCACTTTCATATACTCTGGGTATGGCTATTAGTGGTTTTGTAGTTTATTGGCTTGGTGTTAAAATTGCTTTTATTTTAGATGCTTGTATGTTTATTATTGGTTTTTTTCTTCTGTTTAATTTAGATATAAAAGTAGAAGTAATTAAAACAGGTGAAAATTTACTGCAGATGATGGGAGACACTTTTAGATACTTAAAAAAATCTCCACATGCAATACATCTTATGATTGTTCATGCTTTTGTAGGTTTGACTGCATTTGATGCTTTGGTGGCTTTGATGGTTGATAAGTATTACGCCTCGATAATAGCCACATCTTTAGCTCTTGGACTTCTACACGCTTCTCGTGCTATCGGTTTAGTTGTTGGACCCATTATTTTAAGTGGTTGGATAGACAATAAAAGAATTGTTTATGTTTTTATCGCCCAAGCGTTAGCCGTCTGGTTATGGGCAGTTATGATGAAAGATTTTTATCTATCTTTAGTGGCTAGTGTGATAGTGGGTCTTTTTTCTACAACTCTCTGGTCATATACTTATACTCTTTTACAAAAAAATATAGAAGAGAAATATTATGGTCGAATCGTGGCTTATAATGATATGCTCTTTTTAAGTTCAGCTGCATTTACATCGTTTATGATAGGTTTTTTAGCAACAGATAGTTACTCTTTAGAGATTATTACAGTGTTAATAGGTATAGGTTTTGTTGTGGGTGGAATATACTTCGCTTGGGTAATTAAAAGCCAAAATATTAAGGAAATATAAGATAAAATCCCAATATGAATTTACAAGAGTATAAAAAAGCGATAGAGAAGCTTAACCTTTATTCGCGTCACTATTATGTCCTAGATGACCCTATTACAACTGATGAAGTTTATGACAGACTTTATCATGAAGTGCTAGAGTATGAAGAAAAAAATCCAAATGACCTTTTAAAAAATTCTCCAACGCAAAGAGTTGGAGATGTTGTCTCTGATGGTTTTACTAAAGCTTCTCATCTCTCCCGTATGTGGAGTTTAGAGGATATCTTTGATTCTGAAGGTTTAGAGAAATGGCTAATTAAAACTTATAAACTAGATTCTAATATCTCATTTTATTGTGAGCCAAAGTTTGATGGGGCAAGTCTGAATCTTATTTATGAAAATGGTGAACTTGTTCAGGGAATTACCCGTGGTGATGGGAGTGTTGGGGAGCTCATCACTCAAAATGTTAAAACTATTCGTTCAATTCCACTTACTATTGAACATAAAAAACGCATTGAGATTCGTGGTGAAGTTGTGATTTTTAAAGATGAGTTTGAGAAGATTAATGAGAGAAGATTAAAAGCTGATGAAGCAGTTTTTGCCAATCCCAGAAATGCAGCTGCTGGAAGTTTGAGACAGCTTGATTCTGCTATAACAGCTTCAAGAAATTTAGTTTTTTTACCTTATGGAGTTGGGGAAAATGGGTTAGAGCATAAGTTGCTAAGTGAAAAAATGAATTATATCTATAAACTTGGATTTAGAAAACCACCCAATTCTTCCATATGTCAAGGCTTTGAGACAATAGAAGCTATCTACGAAGTTATGAATCGTGATAGAGATAGTTACCCTATGATGTTGGATGGTATGGTAATCAAAGTCAATGAAATATCTTCGCAAATAGATATGGGTTACACAGTTAAAGTTCCCCGTTTTTCAGTTGCTTATAAATTTCCGGCAGTTGAAAAGATAACTACTGTTAAGGAGATAGTTTTACAAGTAGGACGCACTGGTGCTGTTACACCTGTGGCAATTGTTGAACCGACAGATATAGACGGCGTTGTGGTTGAGAGAGCAACACTGCATAATTTTGATGAGATAGATAGAAAAGATATTCGTTTAAATGATAAAGTTATCATCCTTAGAAGCGGGGATGTTATACCTAAAATCATTAAAGTTTTGACGCATGAAAGAGATGGAAGTCAAGTGAAAGTCAAAAGACCATCAACTTGTCCAGTATGTGGAAGTGAACTGTTGGATGAGGGTGTGCTTTTAAAGTGTCAGAATCTTCAATGTGAGGCTAGGGTGGTAAACTCTATTATCTATTTTGCTTCAAAACCGTGCATGAATATAGATGGACTTGGAAATAAAATAGTAGAAGTTCTTTTTGTTTCCGGACTTGTAAAAAGTGTGCTTGATCTATTTGATTTAACATTAGAAAAACTTTTAGAACTTGAAGGGTTTAAGGAGAAAAAGTCACAAAATTTACTAAATTCTCTGCAAAATGCAAAAGCTAAAGAGTATTGGCGATTTATAAACTCTTTGGGGATTGAACATATAGGTGAGGTTGCTTCAAAAACTTTGAGTGATAACTTTGGTTTTGCTTTTGTAGATGCAACAAAAGAGCAGATAATAGAGTGTGATGGAATAGGTGAAGAGATGGCAGAATCTCTTTTAGAGTTTGTTCGTGTAAATAGAGAGACTATAAAAAAATTGCAAGATATTTTAGAGCCACTTGAACCTATAAAAAAAGAGGAAGCCAAAGAGAATCCTTTTAAGGCTAAAACGGTAGTTATTACCGGAACTATGAGTGAGTCGCGAGGTGCTATAAAAGAGATGCTGGAATCCCTTGGTGCCAAGGTTTCCGGTTCGGTATCTAAAAAAACAGACTTTGTAGTTTACGGTGAAGATGCCGGAAGCAAGTATGATAAAGCTCTGAGTTTGGGTGTTGAGTGTTTGAGTGAAGATGAAATGAGAAAAATGATAAGTGGAGTTTTGTAGATGAAAGTAGTTTTGATTTTTTTAATGTTTATGGGTGTTGCATTTGGGGATAGAGATGGTGGTCCCTATGTTGGTGTCGGGTATGGTATTTCTGAGTATAATAGCGATGGATTGTATGAGAACTTAAAGAGTGATACTTCAAACTCTGTTACTATCTACGGGGGTGCATATATCAACAAATATTTTTCAGTTGAGCTTGGATACTCTGATTTTGACTCTTGGGAAGTTGATGAGAGCTTAACTGTTAGTTATAGTGCCTTAAGTGTCAGTACTCTGGTTCATTATGCTTTTTTTGATGATATGTTAGATTTTTATGCTAAATTTGGTGTTGGTCAAATAGATGCGAGTGGAATTGATTCTGGTGGTTCTACCTTTGTTTATGGTGGTGGAGTTGGGATGAGATTCAATGAGTGGCTTAGCATGAAAGTGGCTTATGATAGATATACATTTGAGTACCAAAGTTCAAGTAGTGGAAACTATGATATGAATATAGATTATCTTTATAGTGCATTAGAGTTTCAGTTTTGATAAGAGTTGATAACTATCTTGTTCAAAAGGGTTTATGTAGTAGTAGAACTAAGGCACAAGCACTAATAAAAGAGGGACTTGTATCTATAAATGGCGATGTTTTACTTAAAAGTTCACATAAAATAGAACCAGAGAATGATGAAGTTGTAGTTGCAAAACACAAAGAATATGTCTCTCGTTCAGCTTATAAACTTAGTGCTTTTTTAGATGAGTTGGATTTGGATGTGAGTGGTAGTGTAGCTTTAGATATCGGTTCATCAACAGGTGGGTTTACGCAAGTGCTTTTAGAGAGAGGTGTAAAAGAAGTAAGTGCAGTTGATGTTGGTCGTGAACAGTTGCATAAAAGTCTTTTAGAAGATAGTCGAGTCTTTTCTTATGAGAGTTGTGATATACGAAAGTTTGAGAGTGAAAAAAAGTTTGACTTAGTTGTTAGTGATGTTGCTTTTATCTCACTGTTAAATATTTTAGATTCCGTGGATAGATTGGCATATGAAAAAATTATACTTCTGTTTAAACCTCAGTTTGAAGTTGGACGAGAAGCTAAAAGAGATAATAGAGGTGTAGTTCTTGATGAAAAGGCTATACTTCGTGCAATGATAAAATTTGAAGATGCGTGTGAGTTAAAAGGTTGGAAGTTGATTTTGAAATCGGCTTCAAAATTAACTGGTAAAGAGGGTAATTTGGAGTATTGTTACTTTTTTGAGAAATAGCTTTTAACTCGCTCCAACGGTCTCCGTGGGAACGCATACAACAGTAACAAAAAAAAAGAGTAAATTAAACACAACAAAACCATTCCCATGCTGAAGCATGGGAACGAGAGAAGATTTGGAAGTTCAAATGCTTATGATGTATATATTGATGATTATCACAAATAAAGGAGGATATAAATGGAAGCTATTAGACCAAGTACACATCCTGGAATTATTTTAAAAGAAGAGTTTGCCGTGCCATTAAATCTAACTCAAGCTAAACTGTCACATGATTTGAATGTTGGCATAAAAACGCTGAGTGAATTGTATAATGAAAAAAGAGGTATAACATCTTTAATGGCTTTGAAATTATCAGAATATTTTGGTATAACACCACAATTTTGGTTAAATCTTCAAAATGCTTATGATTTATATAAAACTTATGAAAAAGAGAAGTTTAATATTGAAAATATTGAGCATTTTGTTGCATAATAAAGGAAAGATTATTTGAAAAGTATGAAAAATAGTACAACAATAGCTATTGGTGGTTTTGATGGGATGCATATTGGGCATCAGCATCTTTTTGAGGCTTTGGGTGAAAATGGGACTATTGTTGTTATAGAGACTGGTTATGCAAATCTTACACCAAGAGATGAGAGGGAAGTTTTTTCAACTCATTCTATGATCTATTTAGAGTTGGATGAGATTCGTCATCTTGATGGGGAAGAGTTTGTATCACTTTTAAAAGAGAGGTTTCCAAAGTTACAAAAGATAGTAGTCGGATATGATTTTCATTTTGGTAAAAATAGAAAGTACTCTTTTGAAGATTTGAAAAAACTTTTTGATGGTGAAGTAGAAGTTATTGATGAGGTGAAGCTTAATGGAGATTCTGTTCACTCTCATAAGATTCGTGCAAAACTTCAGATAGGAGATATAAAAGGTGCAAATGCTTTTTTAGGACATAACTATACGATGAAAGGTCTTTTAACGAGGGGGCAGGGTATAGGTAAAAAAGAATTGGTGGCTACTATAAATATCTTGTCATCTGGATATTTAACTCCAAAAGAGGGTGTTTATACCAGTTTAACTCGTATTGACGATGAAGAACATTATCATCCTTCGGTCTCTTTTGTTGGGCATAGAATTACGACTGACGGGAGTTTTGCTATTGAGAGTCATATACTTGACGGTGAGGTTTTATGTGAGAAAAAGGCTGCTATTAGTTTTGTGAGTTTTATACGAAATAATGAGAAATTTGATTCTATAGCTGAGTTAAAAAAGGCGATAAAAAAAGATATAAATATCGCTTCAAAAGAGTTGAGGTTATTACAATTATGAAAAATAGAGAATATTTGTTAGAAACAGAGGGTATGGATTTCAGATTTGTTCAAAATCCTACTGATTTTGTGGTTGATGAGATTGGACTTGGTGAATTTAAGGGCAGGGGTAATTTTTTGGTTATCCATGTTAAAAAAGTTGAGATGACTACTTGGGATATGATAGCAGTTTTTGCTGAGTTTTTAAATACCACTGCACAAAAGATAGGTTACGCAGGGCTAAAAGATAAACATGCAACAACTACACAATATATTTCAGTGGATGTTAGATATGAAAAAGCTCTTAAAAAGTTTAAACATTCTCAAATCAAGATAGTTAAAACTTTTAAACATGATAAAAATATACGAATGGGGGATTTAGCTGGAAATAGGTTTAGTATAAATTTGCACTTCGTAGATAATATCGAAGCTGGTCGCATTGAAAAAATAGCTAGAAAGATAGGGAAAAACGGTCTGCCTAACTACTTTGGTTATCAAAGATTTGGTCGTGATGGAGATAGTATAAAACAGGCTAATGAGATGATAAAAGGTGATCTCTTTATTAATGACTCTAAGGTTAAAAAGTTTTTAATCTCTATCTATCAAAGCACTTTTTTTAACGAGTGGTTAAGAGAGAGAGTTGTTCAAAGCAGAGAGACTAATGATGGAAAGTTTCAGCTTTTAAATGGTGATGTTTATATATCAGACAGTGCCAAGTTATCTACTCCAAAAATTATACCTTTAAGAGATTATGAGAGTAGAAAGCTTATCCCTACTGGACTTTTGTGTGGCAGGGATGTTTTTCGTGCAAGAGATGAAGCCAGAGTTATTGAAGAGAAGTATGATGATGAGTTTTTGCAAGAAAAAGGTTATAGAAGAGAGGCACTGATATTTCCAAAGGCAATAGAGTGTAGGTATGATAAAAAACAGACTTTTTTAAATATATCTTTTACTCTTCCTAAAGGTTCTTACGCAACTGTATTTTTAGAAGCTATAGCAGGTAAAAATTATAGTGCTAGAGATGTAAAAGCTAAGTAAGCTGTTACATCTGTAAAAAAATTTATAAAAATTTCGCCACTATTATAATA
>JAGHAW010000132.1 GCA_021161305.1 Sulfurimonas sp. | reverse complement strand
GAAGATAATTATTATCTTTTAAGTTAATGATGTTACAATGTGGCATCTGAAAATTGATTTAGGGAAAGTATTATGAGACAGTATGAAATATATAGATGCGATAAATGTGGAAATATAGTAGAGTTGCAGAGTGTTGGTGGTGGTGAACTTCACTGTTGTGGGGAAGCGATGGAGATGATAACAGAGAACTTGACTATAGTTAATCTATTAAAAGCATTTGCAGGTGAATCTCAAGCAAGAAACAAGTATGAGTATTTTGCAAAAGTGGCAGTTAAAGAGGGCTATAGAGATATTGCAGAGCATTTTCAAAGAGCGGCAAATAATGAAAAAGTACATGCTAAACTAGAGTTGGCACTTAGCAATAGAATGGCAAGTGGTTCTGAGGATAGTTTTGGAGACACTAAAGCAAACCTTCAAATGGCAATAGATGGTGAGAGTTATGAAAACCTAACAATGTATCCGGATTTTGCACAGATAGCAAAAGATGATGGCGAAAAAGAGGCTGCGAGACTTTTTACAGGAATAGGTAAAATAGAAGTAGAGCATGAAAAAATGTTTCAAATGCTTTTAGACAGACTAAATGCCGCTGCTGAATTTGAGAGTGAAAATGAAGATGAAGCATGGATTTGTGAAGTTTGTGGACATATCCACTATGGTAAAAAAGCAGCTAAAAAATGTCCAGTGTGCAAACACCCAGAAGAGTTTTTCTCAAGACTAAATTCAAAGAAATAGTAGAGGTACTCTTAAGTTAAATATTATCCTGAATAATTTTTTTGCATCAATCGAAATTGCTATATAGTCTGCTTTTGGTTTATTATTTGGACAATATTGGAGTTCATTAGATTATGAATTGGTGGAGCTGTGGTACATCATACTTAAAGGCTACAAGGGGTTTATAGAGGGTGTGGCTTAAAAATGTAACTTCTAATGTAACAAAAAGTAAATCTCACTCTATTTTTTATCTAATATGCTTTGAGGTAGTTTAACATAGTTTATCTGATTTATAATAAATATGCTATAATTCATTTTGTAAAGCATTTTAACACCTTTTATCTGAATAGGTTGATTACCTATTTTAAAAGGCACTGTAAAGGCTAGGGCTTCGGTCTTAGCCTTTTTTTTTGCCTTTTTTTTAGGTAAAAAGTGGGTAGTGTTGGGTGGGAGTGTCCTATTTATAGGAGTTAAAATGTTTTTAAGACTTATAGTCTTAGTGTTAATTCTTGGTTATCTAACTAAGCTTTATTAACATAGAGGGGGTTAATCGCCCCTCTTTTTATAATCGCATAGAAACAAACCTAATATTCTTTTTCAAACTCATTTAGTGTATCTATAATTATTCTTTTAGTATCTACACTATTTCCATAAAAATCATTAATAGTTTTTACTTTATTTGACTTAATAGTAAAAACGGGTGCTTAAAACACCTCGCAAACTATGGTATATTGGTAGTAAACAAAGGTTTATTTACAAATGGCTGTAAAAAAGCTCTAAAATATGCATAAATTGCAAGTCTAAGAATGTTATTTCTAAAGGCTCAAGAAGAGGAATAAAAAGGTACTTTTGTAAAGATTGTAGAACTTCTTTTAGCTCAAAAAGAAGACCAGAACAACTACAAGAAGTGATATTTAAAGAGTACTTCTTACAACGACAAACACTCAAACAACTTTCAGTAAAATATTCTAAATCAATAGGCTGGATAGTGAAGCAAAGAGATGAGTATATTGTAGATATCAAAGTACATAATCCAAGAGCTGTAAACTTAGTATGTGATGCTACTTTTTATGGAAAAAGAAAAGATAAACTTGGCACCCTAGTATTCAAAGATGTTGAGTCAAAAGAGATACTTATCTGGAAGCATATTGAGAGTGAAACTATCAAAGACTACAAATATTTAAAAGAAGAGCTTATTGCACTTGGATATACAATCATAAGCACAACCTTAGATGGGAAGAGAGGCTTAAACAAGGCTTTTAAAGACATTCCAATACAAATGTGTCACTTCCATCAAAAAAAGATTGTACAAAGATACATTACTATGAGACCAAAACTTGGTGCTAGTAAAGATCTAAAGAAAATTGTTACAAGATTAACTCAAACTACAGAAAAAAATTTCACTCAAAAGCTAGATGATTGGTATAAAATCTACAAAGACTTTCTAGATGAAAAAAGTGTATCTTCAACTACTGGAGAACTCCATTATACTCATCCAAGAATTAGAGCTGCTTACAGAAGTTTAAGAACTAATCTACCTTACCTATTTACTTATAAAAATTACAAGAATTTATCAATTTCTAATACAACAAACGCACTTGAAGGTGGCGTGTTCTCTCACATGAAAAATATGATTAGTTTACATCGTGGGCTTACTAAAAGTATGAAGCTAAATTTAGTCGATTATTATCTAGTGAATTATAAGAAAAAGTAGAAAAGTAAGCACCCATATTTACTATTAAGTCATAAATTCCCATAGCTTAGTTCCATCTACTTTTATAAGTATCTGTAAACCGTTACCATCTGCTTTAGTGTATGCCTTATCTTTAGCTTTTAGGTTTTTAATTTGTGTTGCTGTTAGAGGGCTTACTATTCTCGGCATTTTGGGTATTCCTTGAGTTTTTAGTTACATTTGAAAATATAAAATAGTAGAAAAAGTCAAATGTAACTTCTAATGTAACTAAAAAACCTTAGTTTTAGTTACATTGTATTGTAGCACCTTAGAGTAATAATATCTAGTAAGTGTTATGAAAGTGGCTATTTTAGGGGTTTATTTGGGTTGTTTTAGAGTTCTTTAAAGTGGGATATGGTGGAGCTGTGGAGAATCGAACTCCAGTCCGAAACCATGCTACTCCCAACCTCTACATGCTTAGAGAAGTCGTTAAAGTTTAATCTTGCTTCACACAACT
>JAGHAW010000101.1 GCA_021161305.1 Sulfurimonas sp. | reverse complement strand
TTCATCACTAAGTTCAAATGATACTTTTGCTATATCACCAATACGAACCTTAAGTCCAGAGACACTTATAATAGTATCTTCTACACTCTCTTTATTTTTTTCTCCATTAAATGTTGATATATATAGATGAGAACCTTTCTCTTTGATTGTTCCAACTGGAAAAATTGAACTTATTTTTCTTAATGCTGCAACAACTAAAGATGGTTGCAATCCATAAGCTTGAATCTTCTGCTCATTTAGTCGTATGACTAACTCATCATCAGCATCTCCACGAATAGATATTTCACTTAAATCTTTGAGCCTACTAAGCTGACTTTTTAACTCATCTGCTCTGTTTAACAACTCTTTTTTATCTACATCGCCGGCAAGAGCGATAAGAACCAGAGGGAAAGCATGAGTAGAAATTTTAGCTATTGGTTCTGCCATATCAGCCGGCAAATCTTTTCTTACTCCACTTATAACATCTTTAACATCATTTAAAACAGTGCTGTTATCTGAACCGGGTTTTATATCTACATCTATAAGAAATGAACCATTTTTTATGATACTTGTCATCACATCAAGTTCATCTATATTCTGCAAATCATCTTCTATGGTTTTAACAACCATCTTATCAAGTACATCTGCTGAAGTACCTGCATATCCACCACTAATAGTAACTTTATCCATTGCTATTGGAGGAAATATCTCTTTTGGTATATTAATGTAAGCAAAAATTGATAAAAGCGTAATAAACATAAGCAACATATTATTTAACAGTGGTTTATCTATGGCAAATTCTAAAAAGCGTCGAAGCATTAAATTGATTCCTATCCTAAAAAAGTGTGTCTAAAATTTGGTTTTTAAATTTAATAGATTCAACTGAAGCACTTATGAGTCTATTTTCTTCTTTGAGCGTATCATATTCACCTTTTAACTTGGAAATATCTCTGCTTTTAAAGTATATCTGTTGCTGTATATATATCTTTGGAAAAAGCGTCACGCAAACAAATGATAAAATCAGTAATATATACAACAAATAGTTAAAATCAACTTTTTTTTTAGGATTTAAAATTAATTCTACTTCATCTAAAAGTTCGACTTTACCGCTCATCAGATATCCATCTCAAAGATTCTCATCTTAGCACTTCTGCTTCTGGGGTTCTCTTTTAACTCATCATCTTTAGCCATTATAGGTTTTCTAGTTAGAATCTTACCAAGAGAGTGATTATTACCACAGGTACATCGCATAGCTTCACTTGGACAGATACAAGACTTAGACCATCTGCTAAAAGCTTGTTTAACTATGCGATCTTCTAGCGAGTGAAAAGAGATAATAGCTATCTTAGCATGTGGTAATCTAGCCTCTTCTATACTTTGTAAAAGTGACTTTAGCTCTCCAAGTTCATCATTAACTTCTATACGAATCGCCTGCATAAGAAGAGTGGCAGGATGAATTTTTTTCCCATGTGGCATATGAGGCTTAAGAGTATCACTTAACTCTTTAGCAGAAAAAAATGGACGATTCTGCACAATCACTGATGCCAATTTTTTATAATTTCTAAGTTCACCATATTCCAAAAGAATTTTTTCCAACTCTGAGATAGAATATTCATTAACAACATTAGCAGCACTTAACGGTGCATCTTTATCCATACGCATATCAAGATTATCACTTTCATATGAAAAACCTCTCTCTTTTTGGTCAAGTTGGAGTGATGACACTCCTATATCTGCCAAAAGACCTTTGACCTCTTGCTTGTCTACCTCATTTAAAATATCTTTTATAACAGATGAAAATCGACCTTTTTTTATATTTACCCTATCTCCAAATTTCTTCAACCTATCTGTTGAAAAATCTATGGCAGTTTGATCTTGGTCTATCGCTATAAGTTTGATATGCAAATTCGATTCTAGTATCATAGACGAATGCCCTCCATACCCCATAGTACAATCTATAACTACTCCGGCATCAACATTTTCAAAAGTATCTATAACCTCTCGATACAAAACTGGAACATGTGGGATATTTTGCACTACAAACCTCTACGATTATTTTATTTAAATTATACATTAATTTTTATTACTGTATGATTAACACAGAATATTATATGAGGAATTAAAATGTTAGAAACTTATTTAATGGAAATAATTGCCTTTGTGTCTATTATAATTGTTACTCTCTTATACATTATATTTAAGAAGTCTCAGTCTAAAGAAAAAGAGACAAAAGATAGCGTAAAAACTACTACTATTGGAGAAACACAAACAAAAGAAGATGATGAAAAAATCACTATAGATTTAGAAACTATAACCCCTTACACTGAAAAACAAACAGAAAATCAAAAACAAACAGAGAATCAACAAGAGGTAGATTTATCAGACGGTACAGAAGAGGGAAGTTTTGGTAGAGAAGAAAAAATTGAAGTTCCAGTTATTAAAGAAGAAAAAAGCCCTAAAAAAGTAAGAATAAAAAGAGATGTTCCACCACATGAAAAAATTACAAAAGATAATTTTAAAGAGTTTGTAGGCACAAGAATTTTAGTGGCAGAAGACAACTTAATCAATCAAAAAGTAATCGGTGGTCTTTTAGCTGATACAGGTATAGAGATTGTAATGGCTGATGATGGTCAAGATGCTTTGGATATTTTAAAAGAAGATAGTAACTTTACTATTATACTTATGGATGCCCATATGCCAAGAGTTGATGGTTTTGAAGCAACAAGACTCATTAGAGCAAATCCAGATTATGAACATATTGTAGTTGTTGCACTTAGTGGTGACACCGCATCTGATGATATTAAAAAAATGAGTGATGCGGGAATGGAAGAACATCTTGAAAAACCACTTAGAATGAACGCTCTATATGATATACTTTATGCCTATAGTAAAACAAAAGTAGATAGTGATAAATTTGTAGAAGTTGTAATGACAAAAGAACTCAATGGAGACAAAGGATTGGAAATATGTGGCGGGGATGAAGGTTTCTATCATGAGATACTTAATGAATTCATTAAGAGCTACTCTGAATCTGCAAAAAAAATCGAAGAACTACTAAATAACAATCAAATAGAAGAAGTAGATAGAATTCTTTTAGATATCATAGGTGTAACAGCAAACATAGGTGCAGACAGATTACAAAATATTGCACAAGAGTTAAAAAAAGTTATACAAGATGTAGAACAAGGAAATTCTTTAAAAATACTTGAAGAATATAACAAACACTTAGAACAACTATTAAACGATATAGAAGAGTATAAATAACTCTTTTAT
>JAGHAW010000065.1 GCA_021161305.1 Sulfurimonas sp. | reverse complement strand
GAAGGAATGGCGTAAAGGAAGTTATATACAGTTGTAATACTCATATTGTTATAATTAATTTTTTTACTATCATAAAGTTTTTTTCTTAAAAATGTTCTCTCTTTTTCATCTGAACTTTTCCATGCACGAGAAAATATTTCAAGAACACCATCTTTCATAATTGTAGTTTTATATATCGCATCTGCTATTAATCTCTGATATTCCAAAACTATCTCATAATGTGTTTTTAGCTTATCAATATGACCCTCTAGTGCTGAGTTTACTCTCTCTTGCTTATTTGTCTCTGTAACAAAATAAACAACACCGTTCATTAAAATAAACAAAAATGAGATTAAAACCACTGCTTTTGCTTTATTTGACATAAAGTACCTTTTTAATATTTAGTGTTTATTGTATCTTTATTAACTTTAAAAAATACTCCACCATATGTTCTACTGTATCAACTTTAGAATAATCTTTTTCAGGCACTTCAATACCAACCCTCTCATACATAGCTGTAAGAATTTTTAAAAAATCAAATGAATCAATTTCTAAAGAGCGTTGTATATTTTCATTTACTTCAATTTCATCATCTTCAATATCAGGTGCTACTTCTAAAATCTCTTCAATAATAATAGATTTAAGTTCCTCTTGTGTCATGTTAACTCCTCTGGACTTTGTAAAAATTGATATAATTTATCTAAAAACTGAGCTCCTATGCGACCATCTGTGGCACGATGATCACCGGCTATTGTAGCCTGCATAACTTTTCTAACACATAGAGCATCACCTTCTGCCCAAGGAGCATCAACAATAGCTCCAAGACCTATAACTGCAAGTTGTGGAGGATAAATAACACCATAAACACTCTCTACCCCCAAGTCACCCAAATTTGTAAGAGTAACAGTCTGTCTTGTCATCTCAGTGGAGCGAAGTTTACCTCCACGAGTTCTTGAAATCAGATCACCTAAAGAGTTCATGGTTTCATTTAGATTCAGATTCTGTGCATCTAAAAGTGCCGGTGTCATTAATCCGCCTTTTCGCAGTGCTATAGCAAAACCAAGATGTATCTCTTTGCTTATAATATGCGAGTTGCTTTGCCAAAAACCATTTAACTGAGGGACCTCTTTTAAAGCAAGCACAACCCCACGGATAAGCATTGCAACAGGTAAGATTCTATCTTTTATACTACGCTGTTTATTTAACTCTTCTAAATATTTTAGTGCCGGTGTCATATTAATTGAAGTAGATAGATAGTAGTGAGGTATCTCAGCATTTGAGCGACTCATGGCAGCTGCAATAGCTTGACGCATTCCATCTTTTGTTGTTGTTTTTGTTTTTTCTTTTTTATGAGTTTTAATTTTTTTAGTAGCAACAGCCTCCACTTGACTTAGTTGTATCACCCCGTCTTTAGGAGTAAGCTTACTTAAATCCACACCCAATTCATCAGCTTTTCTACGAGCAGCCGGTGAAATTCTTATACGCTCTTCTTCACTCTCTTTAATATCAGAACCAATTATTGCCAGAGGCGTACCAACCTTACATTCAGTCTCCACCTCAACCAAAAGTTTCTCTATGATTCCATCTTCAAAAACCTCTATCTCAATAACACCCTTGCTAGTCTCAATCTCAGCTATCACCTGACCTTTTGTAACCTTGTCACCCTCTTCAACAAGCCACTCCATTAAAACAGCCGATTCCATATCCGCACCTAAACTAGGCATTAAAAATTTACTCATAATTCACCCATCACTTTTTTTGCCATATTCACAATTTTATCAACTTGCACAATGGCTGAATCTTCAAGATGTTTAGCATAAGGAAGAGGAACTTCAACAGTACAAACACGAGCCATAGGGGCATCTAACTCATAAAAAGCCTGCTCATTTATACGAGCCATAATCTCAGCAGAAATACTACCGGATTTCCATCCATCATCTACAATAAGAACTCTATGTGTTTTCTTAATGGATTTTATAATAGTCTCATCATCCAATGGACGAAGTGAACGCAAATCTATCACTTCTACATCAATCCCATCTTTTGCTAAAATTTGGGCAGATTCAAGTGCTTTAAAAAGGTTGATTCCATAAGTTAATATTGTTATATCTTTTCCCTCTTTATGAACTAAAGCCTTTCCAATAGCTAATGGTATTGCTTTAGTATCAAGAGAACCTTTAGAGTTGTAAAGAAGTGAATTTTCAAAAATAAGAACCGGATCTGGATCAGCTAAAGCTAAACCTACCATATCATAAGCATCTTGCACAGTTGCAGGAGTTAAAACTTTAAGCCCGGGAATATGAGCATACCAACCCTCCAATGAGTGAGAGTGTTGCGCTCCCAACTGTTTACCACCACCGGTAGCCATACGAATAACTAAAGGTACATTAAATTGACCTCCTGACATATAAAGCAGAGTCGCAGCATTATTTACAATCTGATCAAGTGCCAAAAGACTGAAATTTACAGTCATAATCTCCACAATTGGACGCATGCCATTTACAGCTGCACCAACACCTGCTCCAGTAAAAGCAGATTCACTAAGTGGAGTATCTATGATTCTATCAGCTCCAAACTCTTTTTGAAGTCCCATACTTACTGCGAAACAGCCACCATAATGACCAACATCTTCACCCATCAGAAAAACTCGTTCATCTTCACTCATAGCTTTACGGATAGCTTGTTTTACAGCTTCACGGTATGTGGTTGTATTATCCATTTTGCACCTCCGAGTAAACAAATCTTTCTAAATCTTCCAATGGTTCTAGTGTACCATTTTCTGCAAATTCAACTGCTTCATCTATGGTAGTTTTTATCTCATTTTCTATATCTGTTACATCTATATCAGACCATAAATCCATCTCTTTTAGTCTATTTTCAAAAACTATAAGAGGGTCTTTTTTCTTCCACTCTTCTACCTCGCTTTTTTCACGGTAGAGTTCAGCATCAAACATAGAGTGAGCACGAAAACGGTAGGTTAAACACTCTAAAAACATAGGAACAGAATTTTCACGAATATCTTCTACTGCTCTTAAAGTAGCTTTTGCAACATCAATGACACTCATCCCATCTATCTGTTTAGAAAGAATCTTATAAGATTCGGCTTTTTTATAAATATCTGTCTCCGATTGGGTTAAATTCAAAGCTGTCCCCATAGCGTAACGATTATTTTCACACACAAACAAAATAGGGAGATTCCATAAAGCAGCAAGATTTAGAGATTCATGAAACTCACCTTCAGCAACAGCACCATCACCAAAGATACAAACAGTTACACGATTCTTCTTTTGCATCTTATCGGCTAATGCTACGCCAACAGCTAACGGCAAAGCACCTCCAACAATAGCACTACCACCATAGAACCGTGTCTTGGCATCAAAAAGGTGCATAGAGCCACCTCGTCCCCTTGAACACCCCTCAACCTTTCCATACATCTCAGCCATAATACTTTTCGCACTCACTCCACGAGTAAGTGCTTGACCATGTTCACGATAAGTTGCCAAAACTGCATCATCTTTGCTAAGTGCATTCATAACACCAACTGCAATAGCCTCCTCGCCGATATAGAGATGTAAAAAACCACCAATCTTTTGCTTTGAGTAAAGTTCTATACACTTCTCTTCAAATCTACGACTTAAAAGCATTTGCTTATAAAACCCTCTAGCCTTTGTTAAGTCAAGTTCCATCAAAATCCCCTTTAATCTTCCAGTGTTGAAGTATCGCCCTCAGGCAATCCCATCTCTCTAGCTTTTAGTAGCCTACGCATAATCTTTCCGCTTCTAGTTTTTGGCAGGTTCTCTTGAAACTCTATCTCTTTTGGTGCTACAGCAACACCTAGTTTTTTACGCCCAAACCCAATAAGTTCACGCTTTAACTCATCGCTAGGCTCATATCCGACTTTGAGTGAAACAAAAGCTTTAACAAGTTGCCCTATCATCTCATCAGGTTTGCCAATAACTCCAACTTCTGCAACTGCCGGATGCTCCATAAGTGTACTCTCCACCTCAAAAGGACCAACCATATGACCAGAAGTTTTAATGATATCATCAGCCCTTCCAACAAACCAAAAGTATCCATCTTTATCTTTATAAGCCAAATCACCGGAGAGGTACCAATCTCCCACAAAACATCTGTCATATTTCTCTTGGGCATGTAAATAAGCACGAAACAGAGATGGAAATCCTATCTTAAGGGCTAAATCCCCCTCTTTGTTTGGTTCGCTCACTTCTGTAACAGTTCCATCATCGTTTTGACGAACGATTCCAGCCTCAATACCGGGAAGTGGTCTCCCCATAGAACCGGGACGGATAGTTTGAGATATAAAGTTAGATATCATAATCCCACCAGTCTCAGTCTGCCACCAATTATCGTGAATCGGTAGATTTAGTTTCTCCTTACCCCAAACAACAGCTTCAGGATTTAACGGTTCACCCACACTTTGAATAAGACGAAGATGAGAGAGGTCATACTCTTTTGTAGGTTCAGAATCTATTCTCATAAGACGACGAATCGCTGTAGGAGCAGTATACCAAACACTCACTTTTTCATTTTGGAGTGTTTTATACCAACGAATCGCATCAAATTCACCCTCATCTACGATATTTGTAATTCCATGAATCCAAGGGGTAATAATTCCATATGAAGTTCCGGTTACCCACCCCGGATCAGCCGTACACCAATAGATATCATCTCTATGCAAGTCTAATACATATTTTCCACTCATATAGTGAGTATAAACAGCTTTATGCACATGAACAACACCCTTTGGCATTCCGGTAGTTCCACTTGTAAAATGTAAAATAGACATATCTTCGGGGTCAGTTGGTGGGATTTCAAATCTGTCGGAAGCCTCACCCATCAAACGAGAAAAAGAGAGTACAGTTTCACTTTCATCTTTATCGGAATCAAGAAGTAATATGTAACGAAGGTCAGGTAGTTCACTAAGTATAGGAGTTATTTTCTTTTTAAAAAGTTTTTTAGTTGTTAGAAGAACTTTAGCATCGCCTCGTTGCATTCTCTGAAGAATCGGTTCCGGACCAAACTGAGAAAAGAGAGGACAGATAACATTTTGGTTTTTGAGTATCCCTATAACTGAGATGTATAATTCAGGCAAACGAGAAGAGAGAGTAAAGATTCTCTCACCCTTAGAAAGACCAAGATTTTTAAGAACATTGGCAAACTTTGAACTCTCTTTTTTCATCTGAGAAAAGGAGTAAGTTTTTCTCTCACCATTTTGACCAAGCCATAACAAAGCAGTTTTATCTGCCAAGATACCGTTTGCATGTCTGTCAATAGCTTCATGAGCGATATTTAATCCACCCGATGGCAATCCATCAAACTCATTTGCAATATTATCCCAACTAAACTCTTGATACTCACGAGCATAGTCAATAAGATTTGGTTTAACTAAAAATTCATCCACTCTTTTTTCAATCCACTTCTCATTCATCACACATCCTTTAAAAGTCTGTTATAGTTTTTAAGTAGTAAAATATAATAACATACAATCCAATAAATTAAGATTAGTTTCATATATCTACGTACTTTTTGTTAAAATATAGAAACAGATAATTTTTGGGAGAAAAGTGTGGAGTTAATTCCAGTTCAAAATCTTCTTTTTATGCTTCTGCCTCTACTATTTCCATCCTATAACAAACTGGTGCATAGCAGTAACTCATAAAT
>JAGHAW010000100.1 GCA_021161305.1 Sulfurimonas sp. | reverse complement strand
TGTATGAAATTATATTATCATCGTAACACTCTTTATGGTAGTAGCCTTGTAGGTCGTAATACTCTTTACACTGACTATAATATTTTGCTGAAATACCCTGCTTATTCATACAAGCAGTTAAAGAGAAAGTAGTAATAATTAATAGAAAAATATTTAATATTTTTATCATAACAGTGTTAAGCATTTTTTATGCCTAAACTTTAAAACTCTCTTTTGTTTTACAAAACTGTGTTAAAAAACAGTTCTCACACTTCGGATTTTTAGCAGTGCAGATGTATCGTCCAAAGAGAACCATACCCTGATGAAGTGCATGTAGGTTGTTTTTAAACTTTTTAACAAGTGTCGCTTCCGTTTTTGTGGCTGTTTTGTCATCGCTAAGTCCAAGTCTGTGTGAAACACGAAAAACATGAGTATCAACTGCCATAAGGTTTGCCCCCGTGTATTCTATCATCACAACATTTGCAGTTTTTTGACCAACTCCTCCAAGTGTGATAAGTTCTTTCTCATTCATAGGGATTTCTCCATCATAAACTTCAATAACTCTTTTAGCCATTGCAATTAAATTTTTTGCCTTGTTATTAAAAAATGAACAGCTGTTAATTAGTGCTTTTACCTCGTCTATATCTGCTACAGCTAGGGCATGTGGAGTTGGATACTTTTTAAACAGTGGTGGTGTTAAGATATTTACTCTTTTATCTGTACACTGTGCAGAGAGAGAAACAGCAACAACTAGTTCATAAGCATTTTTATATTCTAACTCAGTTACAGCATCACTATATCTATTGATAAAGAGTTGATGAATCTCTTCTATCTCTTTTTTTGTGGCTTTTTTCATAAGTGGCATTTTATCATGGTACCCTTAAAGCCACACCTCCGATAACTTTTGCTATAATCACTAAAATAAAAGAAGTAAAAGAGAATAATTATGGATAAAATTGAGCCGATGACACTGTTTGGTTATGAAAAATTACAAGCAGAAGTAAGAGATTTAAAGCAAGTAAGAAGACCTCAAACTGTTAAAGATATAGAAGAGGCATTGGAGCATGGTGACCTTAAAGAGAATGCTGAGTATCATGCAGCTAAAGAGCAACAGCGTCTTATTGATGGGCGTTTGGCAGATTTGGCTGAGCTTATTGGGAGTTCTAAGATTGTTGATCCAAGCGAGCTTGAACATGCTCGTATTAGTTTTGGTTCGACTATTGTTATGACTGATATGAATACAGATGAAGAGTTTACATATACTATAGTCGGTGGATGTGAATCTAACCCAGATATGGGGTTAATCTCTTTTGGTTCACCTTTGGCAAAACAGCTTTTAGGCAGAGAAGAGGGTGATGAGGTAAAAGTCAGACTTCCTAATGGTGAAAAAGAGTTTGAGATAGATGAAGTTAAGTATGAGGAGATTATTTTTGAGTGTAGTTAATGTCGGAATTATTGGTGCTAGTGGTTATACAGGTTTAGAACTTGTTAAGATTCTTATAAATCATCCAGAGTTTCATCTCAATTATCTTGCAAATTCAGAGGGTGAAACAACCATAGATACTCTGCACCCATCTCTAAAAGGGGTTTGTGGTGTAGAGGTTAAAAAAGCTAGTGTTGAAGATGCAGTGCTTCATTGTGAACTTGTTTTTTTAGCACTTCCACATAAAACAGCGATGGCTTTTGTGAAGCCACTTATAGCGAGAGGTGTGAAAGTTGTTGATCTTTCTGCTGACTATAGATTGCCTCAAGATATTTATGAAGAGTTTTATGTTCCTCATACAGATATAGAAAATTTAAAACATGTAGTTTACGGACTTCCTGAACTCTATAGAGAAGAGCTAAAAGGTGCTTCTCTTGTTGCAAATCCTGGTTGTTTTCCAACTTGTGCTATTTTGGGAGTTTTACCTTTTATGAAACAAAGAGTTCCAAATACTCCTTTGATAGTGGATGCAAAAACAGGTGTGAGTGGAGCAGGTAAAAAACTTAGCGATGTAACTCACTTTGTAAATGTAAATGATAATCTTTTTGCATATAATCCACTTATGCACAGACACGCTCCAGAAATTGCTCAAAAATTGGGAATCGATTTTGATGAGGTAAATTTTGTTCCTCACTTAGTTCCTCTAACTCGTGGGATGTTGTCTTCTATCTATATCCAAGTTAGTGGTGAGTTTGATGCTTTTGAAGTTTTAAAAGAGTTTTATAAAGATTCTCCTCATGTTAGAGTTAGCAAGAACCCGGTAGATATGAAAAGCGTTGCAGGAACTAACTTTTGTGACATCTTTGTAAAACAAAAAGGCAATATGCTTTTTATCTCAAGTGCTATAGATAATCTTATGAGAGGGGCTTCGTCTCAGGCTGTTGTAAATGCAAATCTTATGATGGGACTTGATGAGTCTCTTGGAATCCCAAATATAGCCTATGTTCCATAGTGATATAGAGATTAAAGAGGGTGCATTTGTTGTCTCAGATGCACACTACTCACACTTTCGTCCACAACTATTAGACTTCATAAAAGAGATTCATTCAAAAAAATTGCAACCTACACAGCTTATTTTTATGGGCGATATATTTGATATACTTTTTGCACAAATACCACACTCTAAAAAAATCAATGAAGAGCTTATTAAACTTATAAATGAAATTTCTCAAGAAATAGAACTGATCTATTTAGAGGGGAATCATGACTTTAATCTTCAAGATATATTCCCATATGCTAAGGTGTTTCCTATATCAAAACAGCCTTTGTCATGTGGGTTTGGTGGCAAAAAAATTATCTTGGCACATGGTGATTTCGGCAGTGATATAGGTTATCAAATCTATACAGCCGTGATAAGAAATCCTCTTACTCTTTTCTTTCTTAGAGCAATTGATTTTATTTTAGGGCATGTGATTTTAAAAAAACTTGATGAGTATTTGAGTAAAAAAGATGATTGTAGAGAGTTTATTGGTTTTAGAGAGTTTGTCTCAAAAAGATTAGAGGGTAGATATAATTGTGATTATTTTATAGAGGGGCATTTTCATCAAAACAGAACTTTGAAATTTGATGAATTTAGGTATATAAATTTAGGTGTTTTTGCTTGCAATCAAAGATATTTTGTTGTAAAATCACCCAAAGATAAAGAATTATTAGAAGAGAAATTTTTTTTAAGGAGGTCTGAATATGGGTGATAGTTCACTTAAAGTTGGTTCAAATGAGATGGAACTTGTTGATTTTCGTATATTAAAAGAAGAAGGTGACGAAGTATACGAAGGTATTTATGGGGTAAATGTCTCAAAAGTTCGTGAGATTATTCGTTTGCCACATTTAACAGAGTTACCAGGAACACCAGAGTTTATAGAGGGTATCTTCGATTTAAGAGATGTAGTTATTCCTGTTGTTAATTTAGCAAAATGGATGGGGATAACTGAACCTGAAAAAGCTCAAAAAGATTCAAGAGTTATCATAACAGAGTTCAATAATGTACTTATAGGCTTTATAGTCCATGAAGCAAAAAGAATTAGACGCATAAACTGGAGTGATATAGAACCAGCCTCTTTTGTTAGTGGTTCAGGTATAGAAGGCAGTAAGATTACAGGTGTTACCAAGATAGAGGGCGATAATGTTCTTCTCATTCTTGACTTGGAGAGTGTAGTTCAAGACCTTGGTCTTTATGAGCCAGATATTGAAGCGATACCACAAGAACTGCAATCTTTTTCTGGTTTAGCTATGGTTTTAGATGATAGTGCAACTGCTAGAAAAATTGTAAAAGAGGCTCTTGAAAAGATGGGCTTTCATGTTGTCGAAGCTATAGATGGGAAAGAGGGCTTAGAAAAGTTGGATGATTTATATAAAATGTATGATGAAAATATAGCTAATCAACTTAAAATAATTGTTTCAGATGTTGAGATGCCTAGAATGGATGGTTTTCATTTTGCAGCAAAAGTTAAAGAAGATAATCGTTTTAATAATATTCCAATTGTTTTTAACTCATCTATTAGTGATCATTTTAGTGAGAGTAGAGGCAGAGAAGCAGGGGCTGAAGCTTATTTGGTTAAGTTTGAAGCAAGTTCATTTTATGAAGAAGTGTCACGAGTTGTTCGTGCACATATGAAGCAAGGAGTCTAAATATGGATGAATTTCAGGAAATACTACAAGATTTTTTAGTTGAGTCATTTGAACTTGTAGAAAAACTAGATGAGGATTTAGTTGAGTTAGAAAATACGCCAGAAGATTTAGAGCTTTTAAATGGAATCTTTCGTGTTGCACATACTGTTAAGGGTGCTTCATCATTTTTAAATTTTGATGTTTTAACACACTTAACACATCATATGGAAGATGTTTTAAATAAAGCCAGACATGGGGATCTTATAATTACTCCAGATATTATGGATGTTGTTTTAGAATCTATTGACTTGATGAAGGCACTTTTAAATACTATTCGTGATACAAGTGCAGATGCTGGAATCGATGTTTCTGGTTGTGTTGCTAGACTTGATAAAATAAGTGGAGGAACAGGAGAGGTTGATACTCCTGTATCCCAAGCAGCACCTGCCCAAGAGGAAGAAGTTGCCTCTGAAGTAGTTGAAGCTGAGGAAGATGAGTTAGATTATGACAATATGAGTGATGATGATGTTGAAGCTGAAATTGCTAGACTTTTATCTCAGAGACAGGATGAAGATAAGGCAAAAAGAGCAGCAAAAATAGCAGCAGGAGAGAAAGTTCCTGAAGCTCCATCTGTTTCTGAGGAGAATGAGTCAGAGAAAGAGGAGACTCCAAAAACTAAGCCAGTATCTACTCCTGTGCCGGTAACTCCAACTCCGGCAGTTAAAGTAGAGACTCCAAAAGCTAATGCAAAGGCTGCTGCACCTGCAAAAAGAGCACCGGCTACAGTTGAGCAAACTATTCGTGTAGATGTTAAAAGACTTGACCATCTGATGAATCTAATTGGTGAGCTTGTTCTCGCTAAAAATAGACTTATTAAGATTAATGATGATGTTGAAGAGCGTTATGAGGGTGAAGAATTTTTAGAAGAACTTAACCAAGTTGTTTCTATTGTTTCACTTGTAACGACAGACCTTCAAATCGCAGTTATGAAGACTAGAATGTTGCCTATTGGAAAAGTGTTTAATAAATTTCCTAGAATGATTCGTGATTTGACTCGTGAGTTAAACAAGAAGATGGAACTGGAAATTTCCGGTGAAGATACTGAACTTGATAAATCAATTGTTGAAGAGATTGGTGATCCTTTAGTGCATATTATTCGTAATTCGTGTGACCATGGTGTAGAAATGCCAGATGTTCGTTTAGCAGCAGGTAAATCTGAAACAGGAACCATCAAACTAAAAGCCTATAATGAAGGTAATGCTATTGTTATTCAGATTGATGATGATGGCAAGGGTCTTGATGTAGATATGCTTAAAGGAAAGTGTGTAGAAAAAAATCTAATCACTGAAAAAGAAGCTGACAATATGAGTGATAAAGAAGCCTTTGCACTTATATTTAAACCAGGTTTTTCAACTGCTGCAGCTGTTACTAATGTGTCTGGCCGTGGTGTTGGTATGGATGTTGTAAAAACAAATATAGAAAAAGTAAATGGTATTATTGATATAGATAGTGAACTTAGTGTTGGTACTTCTATTAAACTAAAAATTCCTTTAACTCTTGCTATTATTCAAGCTCTTTTAGTTGGTGTTCAAGAGGAACATTATGCTATTCCTCTTGCATCAGTTTTAGAGACTGTTAGAATATCAACAGATGAGATTTATACTGTTGAGGGCAGAAGTGTTATGAGACTGCGTGATGATGTTTTATCATTGGTTCATATAGGCGACATTTTTGAAGTTGAGAGGATTCTTGACTCTAGCGAACATGCCTATGTTGTTGTTCTTGGTTTGGGAACTCAAAAACTTGGACTTATTGTTGATTCACTTGTTGGACAAGAAGAGATAGTTATTAAGTCATTGGGTGATTACTTAAAAGGTATTGAAGGTATTGCCGGAGCTACAATTCGTGGTGATGGTGGTGTTACTCTAATTGTTGATGTTGTAGCATTAATGGAAATCGCAAAAGGTGTTAAAGCAACAGTTACAAGCGAGAGTTCTGCTTCTCAGTTAACACATGAAAAAACAAAAGCCAGTGATTACACCATTATGATAGTTGATGATTCTAAAACAGATAGAATGATAATGCGTAAAGCACTTGAACCATTAGGTGTGACTTTAGTTGAAGCAGCTGACGGACAAGAAGCACTAAATATCTTAAAGCAGGGTGATTACAATTTTGATGCGATGTTAGTAGATATAGAGATGCCGAGAATGGATGGTTATTCACTAGCAACAGAGATTAAAAAATATAATAGATATAAAAATCTACCTCTAATTGCTGTAACATCTCGTACAGGTAAGTCTGACCGTATGCGAGGCGTAGAGTCCGGAATGGTTGAGTATATTACTAAACCATACTCAGCAGACTATCTTTCTAGTGTAGTTCAGAGAAATGTTAACTTTAAATCGGAGTTCTTATAATGAGTGATAAATTAAAGCAAATTATTAATAAACAGAACGATCAACAGAATGAGACTCTTGATCAATCAGATGATATAGTTCAGTTAGTTGGATTTATTATAGGTGAAGAGGAGTATGCTGTGCCAATTTTGAGCATACAAGAGATAATCAAGCCAATTGAGTGGACAAGAGTTCCTCAGACTCCTCAATATGTTTTAGGTGTTTTTAATCTTCGTGGTTCTGTAATTCCACTGATAGATCTTCGTGTTAAATTTGGCTTAGGAGCGAAGAATAATGATGATGAAACACGCTTTTTTGTTCTTAAACAGGGTGATGATGTAGCAGGATTTGTTATAGATAGATTGACAATGGCACTAAGAATCAAAAAAACTGATATTGGACCTGCTCCTGAGACTAGGGCTGGTGATGAGAGTATGATTGATGGTGTTGGTAAGCAAGCAGATAGAATTTTAACAATACTAAAAGTAAACAAACTGCTTGAGAGAGATTTTTAGTACAATACAGGTATGAAAAATTCTCTCTTAACTATTAACTATTCAGATAATAAACTCTCCCTAAAGTTTTCAGGAGAGTTTAATTTATATATAATTTCTTCTTATGAAAAAGAGCTTTTAGATGTAGATTTAACTAAAACTACAGAGCTTGATATTGATTTGAATGAAATAGAATTTTTTGATACTGCGGCTTCAATCTTTATAAACAATTTGACAAATAGAGTTACTTCACAAAATATTAGAGTTAATATAATCTGTTCCAATAGGGATGTGTTAGATACTTTAGAATTAGTCAAAAGTCAAAAAAAACACGCTGCTAAGATTCCTTTTATTAAAAAGAAAACTTTTTTACAATCCATAGG
>JAGHAW010000189.1 GCA_021161305.1 Sulfurimonas sp. | reverse complement strand
GCTTAAAAGGGTGGTATTCCATATTTATATTGTATAATAATTTAAGTAATAAATTGATATTAGGAGTTCATCATCATTCCAAAAAAATGGCGATTAATCGATACCGGATTTACAACTGCTCACTACAATATGGCAGTTGATGAAGCTCTTTTATCTAACTTTAAAGAAAGTGATTTACCAATTCTCAGACTCTATAGATGGGAACCTTCACTCAGTCTTGGGCGATTCTCAAATCTTTCTCAAAGTGTTAATTTAGAGATTCTAAAAAAGCGAAATCTCTCTTTCGTTCGCCGTATGACTGGTGGTGGAATCTTGGTTCATGGTGGGGACATCTCCTACTCTTTGGTTCTGCCTAGAGAGAGTCTCAAAGATATAGGTGTAAAGAAAAGTTATCGCTATCTGTGTGGGTTTCTTATAAAGCTTTATGAGAAGTTAGAACTAAATGCCAAGTTTGCTCATGATTTGAATTTTACTACTTCAAAGTCAAATATCTGTATGACAGCTAATGAGCCTTACGACATCATAATTGGTGGTAAAAAGATAGGTGGTAATGCTCAACGATATACAAAAGATACACTTTTTCAACATGGCAGTGTTCCTCTTAGTTTAAATCATAATATTTTCAAAGATGTTTTTTTAGAAGATTCCGGTTTGGAATCTCTAGCTACTTTGGATAGAATAGGAAAAGAGATAACAGATGAACAACTCACTTACCTACTAACAGAAGCCTTTAGCCAAAGTTTTAAAGCAAATTTTGTAAGGGATACTCTAAACCAATTAGAACTGCAAAGTGCAGAGAATCTTTTAAGAGATAAATATAGTACCAAAAGGTGGAATCTAAATGCCAATTAAACCGGAATGGTTACGCAAAAAAATCAGACCTAGTCTTAACCAAGAGTTAGAATCTATGTTTAAAAAATCAAAAGTTAATACTGTTTGCCAAGAGGCTATGTGTCCAAATATCAGCGAATGCTTCTCTAAAAAACAAGCTACATTTTTGATTTTAGGTCCTATCTGCACTCGTGCCTGTACTTTTTGTGCAGTTAGTAGAGGTAAACCAATGGCATTAGATGCAGATGAACCTCAAAATGTGGCACAAACCGTTAAACAATTAGGACTTAGTCATGTTGTTATTACAAGTTCAACCAGAGATGATTTAAGTGATGGAGGAGCCAAACATTTTTGTAAAACAGTAAGTGCTATTAAAGCCATTGATGATTCTATAGTTGTGGAGTTGCTTATCCCTGATATGAGAGAAAATGTGGAAGCACTTAAGCAGATTGCCCATAGTGGAGCAGAGATAATCGGTCATAACTTAGAGACTGTGCCAAGACTCTATGCTGTACGAAGAGGCTCAAACTATAAGCGTTCACTGCGTGTGTTAAAGTTGCTCCTATCTCTAAATCCATCTATCGCAACTAAAAGTGGTATCATGCTTGGATTTGGAGAAAAAGATAAAGAGGTAGAGATTCTTATGCAAGAACTGCTAGATGTTGGTTGTAAATATCTAAGCATCGGTCAATATCTATCACCCTCAACTCATCATGCCCCAGTTGTGGAGTATGTAAAACCGGAACGATTTGAGTATTTGCGAAAAATTGGAATGGATATGGGATTTAAATATATAAAAAGTTCGCCATATACCCGCAGCAGTTATATGGCACACGAATATTTGGAGGCAACATGAAAAAGTATGAAGTTATAGTTATCTGAGGGGGACCTGCCGGTTATCAAGCGGCGTTGAAATTGGGCGAAGCAGGAGTTAAAACACTACTTATAGATAAAGGCAAAGAGTCTATCGGAGGAACTTGTCTAAATGTAGGGTGTATCCCGACTAAAAGTTACTTAGAGAGTGCCTCGTTTGTATCTAAGATTCCATATTTTGAGCAGACGGGTATTAATTTGGATTTTAAAGGTCTAAATCTAGCACAACTTAGAGAGAAAACCATAAAACTTAAAACAGAAATTCGTACAGGTGTTCTTTGGATGCTTGAACAAGCAAAAGTTGAACTTCTCTATGGCAGTGCCAGTTTTGTGGATGCTAAAACTATTGAAGTTGATGACAAAAAAATTACTTTTGAGAAGTGTATCATAGCAACTGGTTCAAAGATTCGCCAACTTCCTCAACTGCCGATAGATTCTAAGTTTATTATCTCAAACAGTGATGTTTTTAAATTAAACAGACTTCCAAAATCTATAGCTATTGTTGGAGTTGGTCCCATAGCATGTGAATTTGCTACATTTTTCAATGCTTTTGGAGTAGAGGTAACTCTAATTGGTCGTAGTTCACAACTACTGCCTAACGAGGATGAAGATATTTCAAAAGCACTTTTAAGAGTCTTTAAAAAATCCAATATCAGAATAATAACTTCTGCTACTGTAACTAAAGCAAAACTCAATGAAGATAGTGTAGAACTATTTTTAGATGCTAACCAAGAGAGTATCAAATGTGAGTTAGTCCTTTGTGCAATCGGCAGAATCCCAAACTGTGAAAGCCTAAATCTTGAAAATGCAAATGTTAAAGTGGATGAGAGAGGATTCGTTGAAATCACTCCATCATTAAGATCTTCACAAAAACATATCTACGCTATCGGTGATTGTATAGATACACCTGCTTTTGCACATACTGCCTATGCCGAGGCGAAAATTGCCACTAAAAATATTATAAATTCAGAATCAAAAACCAATACCCATATAACGCCGTCAACCATCTTTACAAATCCTCAAATTGCAAGTTGTGGATTAAAAGAGAGAGATGCAAAAAAGCAAGGTCGTGAGATTGAAGTCAAAAAGGCATTTTTCAAAGTCAATGCGAAAGCAAAAATCCACGGAGATGACTCTGGATTTGCCAAGGTGATAGTTTGTGCAAAAAGTGCTGTGGTTTTGGGTGCTAGCATCATAGGAGTTGAGGCAACAGAGATTATCCATGAACTTGTTTTTGCTGTAGAAAAAAAACTTACAATCACAGAACTAAGAGAGGTAATTCATGCACATCCGACAGTTTCTGAGATTATCACTTACCTATAGGAGTGACTTATGTTTTCTAACAATAATTTAGTAGAACATCTTATAAATAAAAATGCTCTAAAGTCAAACAATATTATAGAGGCTTTCAGACATATAGATAGAAAAGATTTTGTTTTAGACCAGAGTGTTTCAGATATTTATGAAGACTATCCCCTTCAAATCGGGTATCATCAGACTATCTCTCAACCAACTACTGTAGCTATGATGCTAGAGATGCTCTCTGCTAAAGAGGGAGAAAAGATTTTAGATATAGGCAGTGGATCAGGCTGGACAACAGCACTTCTTGCCTATATTGTAGGAGATAACGGCTCTGTGACTGGATTGGAAAGAGTTGATTCTCTTGTGAAATTTGGAAGCAGTAATCTTCAAAAACAGAGATTTAAAAATGCCAAGATAATTAAGGCAAAAGATGAACTGGGCATAGTCGGTGAAAAATTTAATCGTATCTTAGTCTCTGCAGCAGCTGAGGAGTTTCCATCAAAACTGACAGAGCAGTTAAAAGTTGGTGGGAAACTTGTTATTCCCATAAAAAATTCAATTTATGAAGTTACGAAAAAAGAGAATGGAAAACTTGAAGGTGTAGAACACTACGGCTTTACATTTGTTCCATTGATTTTTTAAAAATCACTAAACACACCGTTTACACCCATATCAAAGAGTTCTTTAGCTCTTATAGAATCATTAATCGTATATACATTTACAAAAAAACCAGCTTTACGAAGTTTTGTTACACACTCTCTATCTACAAGTTTATCACTCATATTATAAGCATCAACTTTTAACTCTTTTAGATATTTTATAAGCTCTTTAGGATGCTTATCCCAAACCAAGAATGCTGTTGGTATATTTGGCATTTTTTCTTTGCACAGAGGCAAATACTCACTTCTAAATGATGACAGCAACACCAAATTCTCCACATGCCATGCTTTTATCTCTTTAAAAACTGTAGAGACTACCTTTTCATCACTAAAAAATTTGTGCATATCTTTAATCTCTATATTTAAAAACAGCCCTTTGGCTTCTATAAATTTCAGCAACTCACTCAAAGTCAAAATCGGCTCTTTTTTACCGTCAAACCAACTTCCATAATCAAGAGAACTTAACTCTTTAAAAGTGAAATCAGATACTTTTCCACTGGAGTTTGTAGTTCGATTCAAGGTATCATCATGTATGATAATAGCAACCCCATCACTACTTAGCTGCACATCAACCTCAATAAAATCACAATGTCCAACACTGGCTTTGATAGCACTCATAGTATTCTCAGGAGCAAGACTACAAGCACCTCGATGAGCAGCGACAAGATGTTTCTTTTTAAAAAGTTCTAAAAAATTCATAAATTATTGTATCATATATTATACCAATCCCCATTAAATACTACTACTTTAAACGAGCATATTGTGTCATAATGTGAGGCAAAAATCCGTAGGAGCTACTAGTAGCTTCAAGGATTTTTAACGAAGCAGTATGATACAATATGTTCGCCCTACGGGTAAAAGATAAGCTATCATCTAGCATCGTTAAATCTTTTTGGATTAACTAGTTAGTCCTGCAAAGATTTGCCTTGTAGCTAATAGCTTATCTTTTATTTAAAGTAGTAGTATTTAATGGGGATTGGTATTATGAACAATAAAAGAAGTATCTACTCTTGGGCGTTGTATGATTGGGCAAATTCAGCTTATGCTACTACTGTAATGGCAGGTTTTTTCCCACTCTTTTTTAAATCATATTTTAGTGCTAATGCAGATGCAACTGTGAGTACTGCCCAACTCGGTTTTGCTAACTCAATATCAAGTTTTATCATTGTACTTTTAGCACCACTCTTAGGTGCAATTGCCGATGTTGCCTCACTCAAAAAAAGATTTCTCTTTATCTTTGCCTATCTTGGGATTTTGATGAGTGCAGTCTTAGCCTTGGTCGGCGAGGGAGAGTGGCAGATAGCAGTTTTTGTCTATGCAGTTGCCAATATCGGCTTTATGGCTTCAAACACATTCTATGATGGTCTGCTTCCATCTGTATCAAAAAAAGCAAATGTTGATTTTGTTTCAGGTCTGGGTTTTGCTTTTGGATACCTTGGTGGTGGGATTCTATTTGCCATAAATGTATGGATGTTACAGGATTTCACTCTTTTTGGCTTTGAAAATGAAGCTATGGCAATTAAAGCCTCCTTTATAAGCGTAGCCATCTGGTGGGCAGTTTTCTCTATTCCTCTGCTCCTTTTTGTAGATGAGAAAAAAAATAGTGACACTCAAGAAATAGCCTTGATAAAACAGGGTTATCTAAGACTTAAATCAACTTTTTCCAAAATATCACAACTCAAAGGTCTATTACTGTTTTTAATAGCTTACTGGCTATATATAGATGGAGTGGATACCATTATAAGAATGGCTGTTGATTATGGCATGGCACTTGGATTTGACTCAAACAATCTAATCCTAGCCCTACTTATAGTTCAGTTTGTCGGCTTTCCAGCAACTCTTGGTTTTACTAAATTAGCTCAACTATGGGATACAAAAAAAGCTATCTTTCTCGCCATCTCTATATACCTTTTTATAGTTATCTGGGCAGTCTTTATGGAAGAGGTGCATGAGTTTTATATACTAGCCATCATAATAGCCCTCGTTCAAGGTGGAATCCAAGCACTTAGCCGATCTTACTACGCTAAGATGATTCCACACAAACATGCAGCAGAGTTTTTTGGTTTTTATAACTTTTTGGGTAAATTTGCTGCTATTTTAGGACCTCTACTTGTAGCAGTAGTTGCCCTTTTTAGCCAAAATTCAAGAGTTGCGATGGCTTCCATATCTATATTTTTCATTCTTGGTGCTATTTTACTCTATTTTGTCGATGAAAAAAAAGTTACTAAAGATGTTCATAAGGCTTTAGAATAGAGTGGATTTCGCTCCATCTCTTTCTCTATAGCTTCTCTTACTTTTACAGTAATCTCATCATAACTCAAACCATCTGGCTCAATCGCTTTAAGATAAGTAACTCTTATCTTTTTAGGTCTTGGAAATAGTTTTCCTGAGGGAAGTGCTTCAAAACCACCATCAACAATAACTGGAACAATAGGCAGAATAAAAGTCTTTGAGAGCATCGCAAAGAATGGTCTAAACTCTAAAAGTTTTCTATCACGACTTCTTGCACCCTCTGGGAATATAACAAGATTACTACCCTCTTTTAGTGGCAAAGCAGAGTATTGCATGGCTTGTTTTAAGTCTATGTTTGCATCTATTAAAATATTATGACTATGCTCGGCTATAGGTTGTAGTATTCCTTTACCAAAAACTTGTTTAAAAGCTAGAAAAAAACTTTTTTTTAAAACTTTAAAAGGCAGAGTAGCCAATACTAAAAAACCATCCAACATACTCTGATGAGTAGGGGCAATTATACATGGAGTTAAGAGAATATTTTCTTCTCCTTTTACTTCAAGGGAGAAGTAAAGTTTAAAAAATGGTAGTAAAATTATCTTGTATAAAGACATAATATATGGCGAGTATATAAGTTTTTTATCAATATCCTCTTTCAAGATATTTTTCCACTCTACGGTAGTTGGATTAAACTTAGTTTGATGCTCTTTGATATAGTCATAAAGTGCTTTGATAGTCATAATCTTTGAAAATATAACTTCATCTATTTCAACGCCAAAACTTTTTTCTACAAATATAAATAGCTCCACATAATCAAGTGAATCTAGTCCAAGGCTCAGTTCTAAATGAGAAAATGGGAAGATTTTCTCTTGAGTTAAAGT
>JAGHAW010000094.1 GCA_021161305.1 Sulfurimonas sp. | reverse complement strand
TACGAATAGCAAGTTTCAAAGCAATGGCTGCATTTTCAACTTTGGCTCTGTTTTCATGCGTTAGCGTAGCAGGAGAGATAATCTGCTCTATCGCAGTAACTACCTTTTCTCTCTCTTTTTCAGCATTTGAATTGGCGTTAGAGTAAAACAAAACTGTTGATAAGAGTCCTGCTTGACGCATACTTGCACCAAAAGAGGCTATGTAGCCATTAAACTGCTTGGCTACTTCCCCGCTATCATTTGCTATATTTAAGCTCTCTATAGCTTCTAGTGCCTTGGGTATATAAGCTTCAACTTGTCTACTCATGACCCAACTCCATAAATGTACAAACACCATAACCTATAGAAGCATTTGCCCCTATGTGAATGGTGTCTTTATCGGTTAAATAACCAGAAAATCTATCAAAAGCATTTTCAAGTCTTGTCTCATCATCTTTGTACAAATATGTTGGCTCTGAAATAACTGTAAAAAATTTACTCTTTCGTGGCAGTACCTCTTCATAAAAAAGATTTTTAGACTCCCCATTGTTTAATTGGTTTCTAGCTATTACAGGTAAGTTTTTTAAAAGCTCTTCATATAAGTTATTTGGAACAAGAGCTACAGAAGCATCAACAAACTCTTCTAATACAGACAAATCAAAACTCTTATCTTCTTTGGCTTGTTCATCTTCTATAATAGGTGTTCCCTCTTTTACTAAAATATCTTTTCCACTATAGTTTGCCAGTTTTAAAAGAGCATCTTTGTTTTTTAACTCAATAGAAAAAGTATCGGTAAAATCAAGCAACTGTGCAATGCTTTTTGGAGAGAAACAGTGATAGTATGGCTCTTTATCTGACCTCATTGGTACAGAGAGTAGATGGGCATCTATAAATCGTACTTTTCCTGCATTATCTTCATCTCCAAAAATATAGGAGATAAATTTCTCTCCATCATCAGTATTGTGTTTAAAATTACAATACTCTTTTAATGCACCCTTTAAAGATGAGCTATGAATGGTTGGGTATTTGGTAATGGCATCTCGTTGTATCTCTTTGTCAATAATCCCAAAGTTTGCATCGCCACTTCCAACATGAAGTGATGTTTTATTTTCGATAAGATAGAGTCTGTTTTTATACATTATTTTTTCCTTTGATTATAACGTAGTGGTTTATTCCTATGTTTTGTAAATATTCTTGATTTAAAAGTTTTTCTAGTTTTGCTAGGGCTTCTATATTTTCCATATAGAGAACTGAACCTTTTTTTAAAAGATAATAGCGTTTAGACTTTTTACCATTTCTGGAGTTGACAAGTTGTCTATTGCTCTTTCGTTCACCCAAAATAAAACTACAAAGAGCGTAAGCCTCTTGTGTTAAAAGTGTTTCAGAGCTTAAGACAATCCGTGAAAAGTTTTTAGTTTCATAAGCCTCTTCAACTCTTTTACTAACATCGTCTTCCTCTTTTATGGACTCTATGTGTAGTTTAAATGATGATTGGTCTGCTCCCAAAGTCACTATGGACTCTTTTAGCCACTTAATTTCTTCTGAAAAAGTTGCAACAAAAGCAAAAGAGGCACTATTTTTAGGGTAAAAACTCTTTTTTCTAAAAAAACCATCTTCATTGCTCTCAGCATCGCTTGATTTTTTAATACCGACACTCTGCACCTCTTTAAAAAAATTACTATAATTCTTTTTCTCTTTAGCTAGAGAAGTAAAAGCAAAAGATTGATGCTTTTTAGCATCATAGTTTTTAAACCCATAAGCCTTTTTAAGCCCATTTCCAAAAGAGACATTTGCCCCTTTAAATTCTTGAAATTCTAAACCATCATCTTTAGCATTGGGAAAGTAAAAATGCTCACCCTCTTTAATAAAAAGTGGTGAGAACGCTTTTATGATTCCTAAGTCTATACTTTTTTCATAGGAAAAAGCCTCTACACCTACAAGAGATTTTGCCTCTTCATAGTTAGGGTTATGCCCTCCTTTTTTACCACTGTCAACCCACTCTCCTTTACGGTGCATCGTTAAGTTTCCATTTTGAATAAGTAAGGTTTTTCGTAACATTCCTAAAATAGCTGTCTGCTGAGGAAACTCTGTAGACTTGGCAGAGTATCGTGATGTCTCTTTTCGTGTATCATCTGCACCAAATGTATGCTCCCCACCAAAGAAAAACGGCTCTAAGGGTTTAAGGGTTATTAAATACTTATACATTATCTATCTCCTCTCAATACTTTAATGGTCGAAAGCATAGAAAAAAGCTTTTTCTGTGCATAGTTTTCTAATCCAAGTGTTTCCATAAGCCCTCGAATATCTTTTAAGCCTTGCTCAAACTTCTTTTGATGTATGTCTTCATTAAAGATATTATCAAAAGTACTCTCTAGCCTCTCACTTTTAATAGACTCAAAAAGTTTTTGATGTCTCTGTAGTTTCTGATGAATGGCATGAGGCAGTTCTATTTTTTCATTAAGTACATTGCTAATAAGTGTTAAAAAGGTCTCATAAGCCTCTTCACCTTTACCAATACAAAAATCAAACGACTGTCCACTATGCTTTTGAGCTGAAACAGCTACAGCATTTTTCCCTCCATACTCTTTGGCTATATTAAAAAGGGCATCTCTTGCTCTCTCCAAGGCTTCATAAAGAGGATATTTATAATAGGTTAAACTCACCCCAAAGCTAAGGGTACTCTCTGTTGTCTCCAATGCTGTGGTATAGTCTTCACTAAGTCTATTGAGCAAATCAAAAACAGTCTCTCCATTGTTTAGTAGAGGTGCAAATATAATCAAATCATCTCCACCAATAAAAAGTGGTATCCCTCCATAATTTTTAATGGTCTGGGCAGCTTTTTTATCAAACTCAAAGAGTTTTTTAGAAACGCTAGTTACATCACTTTGACTTTTAATATAAGACCCTAAATTGTCTCCATCAGCATAGATAATAGCAATGTATTTATGTGCATTTCTTACCTCTATATCTTCCCCCAACTCTTGTGCTGCTATGGCATCAATGGCTTCAAAAGAGGGCTTCTTGCCGAATGATGTTTTAGCCAAAGAGGAGTTCAATATAATATCTCTGTTTAAAAAGAGTCGCATATAATCTTCATCGGCTTCCAACATAGGTGTATGAAGTTCAATGCTGTCCATGATTTTAGAGATATCTAAAATAGGATTATCAAATGTTTCACTTGTCTCAAACAGATAGGTCTGTAAATATTGAGTAAAAAATGCTTTAACTTTAGATTCATCTTTTCCAATACTCCCCGCAACCATTTTGGCTATCTCATCTTTTCCCTCTTGTAAAATCTTTTCTACTTCCTCCAAAGTCAAAGTATCACTTTTCAAAATAAAACGGTCATGAAACATTCCTATACCATCATCTTGCTCTTTAAGTACCTCATCATCAACGTAAGGAATAATAAAAGAGGCATCACTAGATGCTCTTATTTTTCTAATAGTATTTTTCATAAATGAAGAGAACAGATAACTCGCCATCCACACCTCTGATGTTTTACGACCAAGTGATAAGGTATCTACGATTGGTCCTATGG
>JAGHAW010000108.1 GCA_021161305.1 Sulfurimonas sp. | reverse complement strand
ATTAAAGAGCGTGCTTATGAACTAACAAAAGTTGGAGCAGAATTAGTCAAAAAAGAGTGTGAAAAATTTAGCACACCCGAACATCCACGATTCTGTTTAGGTTCAGTAGGACCAGGAACAAAACTTCCATCTTTAGGACATATAACTTATGATGAGATGTATGAGGGTTATACTGAATTTTGTTTAGCACTTATAGATGGTGGTATTGACATTTTTCTTCTTGAAACATGCCAAGATCCACTACAGATAAAAGCTGCCTTACATGCGGCAAAAGAAGCTTCTCGTCAAAGAGAAGTAGAGATTCCTATCATGGTATCAGTAACCATAGAGCTTAGCGGAACTATGCTTATCGGAACTGACGCGGCAACCATAGCAACTATTATGGAGCCGTTTGATATTTTAAGTTTAGGTTTTAACTGTGGAACAGGACCTGAGCAAGTTTTAAAACATGTAAAAACTCTAAGTGAACTTTGGCACAAACCAATAAGTGTTCATGCAAATGCGGGACTTCCTCAAAACCGCGGTGGTTACACCTACTACCCAATGAATCCACAAGAGTTCACAGCTCATCAGGAGAAATTTCTAGAATATGATGGTGTAAGTTTTCTAGGTGGATGTTGTGGAACTACACCTCAACATATTCGTGCTTTAGTTGATAAAGTAATTTCTATTAAACCAAAAGAGGCAACTGGTTCACATCCCACTTCCATAGCTTCACTTTTTAACACAGTAGAACTTATGCAAAAACCTGCTCCCTTGCTTATGGGAGAGAGAAGTAATGCAACTGGTTCAAAAGCTTTCCGTGAACTTATCTTGGCTGAAAACTATGAGGGAACTTTGAGTGTTGCACAACAACAAGTAAGAGCAGGAGCACATGTTATAGATGTAAATGTTGGGTTTGCAGGTCGTAATGAAACCAAAGATATGAATGCTGTTATGGGGATGTATAACCAAAAAATAGCAATTCCCCTTATGCCGGATTCTACGCAAACAACAGGACTAGAAACGGCACTGAAAAATATCGGTGGAAAACCGATTCTTAATTCTGTAAACCTTGAAGATGGTGAGCCTAAGTTTGATGAAGTGTGTTCATTAGCTAAAAAATATGGTACCTCTTTGGTTTGCTTAACTATCGATGAAGTAGGGATGGCTAAAACCGTAGAAAACAAAATAGCCGTAGCAGATAGAATCATAGATTTGGCAACTTCTCGTCATAAACTCAAAAAAGAAGATTTAGTTTTTGATGTTCTTACATTTACACTTGCTAGTGGGGATGAAGAGTATTGGGATGCTGGAATCAACACCATTGAAGCGATTCGAGCTTTAAGAATCAAACATCCAGAGGTTGGAGCAACTTTAGGACTTTCAAATATCTCTTTTGGACTCGATAAAGATGCTCGACCATACTTGAACTCTATGTTTTTACACCACTGTATAGAAGCAGGATTGACAAGTGTTATTATCAATGTTAAACATATTATCCCTATTAACAAAATAAGCGAAGAAGACCAAACTATATGTGATGATTTAATATTCAATCGCAAACCAAAAGGGAAAGCACTTTTTAATTTTATAGAGCATTTTTCAACTAAAGAAGCGATAGATACATCTGCTGATGATTCAGAGTATCTTGCGATGAGTGATGAAGAAAAAATAGCTAAACTTCTTATGGATGGAGACAAAGAGAGAATGATTCCCCTTGTGGAAGAGGCTCGTAAAAAGATAGCTTCTGAGAAAATTGTAAACGAGATTCTTATAGATGCTATGAAAGTTGTAGGGGAACTGTTTGGTTCGGGTCAGATGCAGCTTCCTTTCGTTTTACAATCTGCTGAGACTATGAAAAAAACAGTCGATCATCTTAACCCATATCTGCCAAAAATAGAGAAAAAAATAGATACAACTTTAGTTCTTGGAACGGTAAAAGGGGATGTTCATGATGTTGGCAAGAATCTTGTAGATATTATTTTATCCAACAACGGTTTTAAAGTTCAAAATCTTGGTATCAAAGTTGAGTTAGAATCTTTTATACAAGCTATGAAAGATGGGCAAATCGCTGCTTTAGGTTTTAGTGGCTTACTCGTAAAATCAACACAAGTGATGCAAGAAAATTTTAAACTTTTAAAAGCAGAGGGAATCGCTATACCGGTTTTAATAGGTGGTGCTGCTCTTACTCGTACTTTTGTAGATGATTTTTGTCGCCCTATCTATGATGGACCTATCTTTTATTGTAAAGATGCTTTTGATGGTGTAACAGCTATGAGTAGAATCGAGGCTGGGAATTTTGATACTGATTTGCACGGTAAAAATTTAGAAAAAAAAGTTGTAAAAGAGAAAAAAGAGGTTGTAATTCCACCATTTTCTGAGTTAAAAATGCCAACTCGTGATGTGAAAACTCCGACTCCACCTTTTTGGGGTCGTCGTGAACTAAAACTAACACAGCAACAAATTGAGATGGCTTTTGAATGGATAAATCATAAAATTCTTTTTAAATCTCGTTGGGGTTATAGCTCTAAAGGAAAAACAAAAGAGGAGTATCAAAAGCAAGTGGATGAAGTGATTTTACCTGCCTATGAAAAACTCAAAGCTCAATTTTTAGATGAAAAACTTTTTGAACCAACAATTATTTATGGATATTTTCCATGTCGTAGCGATGATAATACTCTTCTTATTTTTGATGAGAGTGAGGGGTATAACTCTGAGGATGAGATAAATCGTGAGCATTTAGACAAAGTTATGGGTAGAGCGATAAAACAGTTTACTTTCCCTAGGCAATCAAAACAGCCACACCGTGCATTAAGTGACTTTTTTCATAGTGACAGACACGATGTTATAGCACTAACTTGTGTAAGTGCCGGAGCAAAATTAAGCGATGCAGAAAGACTTATAATGGATGAGGGTAACTATACAGAGTATTACCAGTTTCACGGTCTAGGGGTAGAACTAGCCGAAGCCTTAGCCGAAATAGCCCACAAACAAATAAGACTTGACCTAAATATAAGCGATAATGAGGGAAGCAGACTAAGTGATGTTCAGATGAATAAATATCAAGGAAGCAGATACTCTTTTGGTTATGCAGCTTGTCCGGACTTAGAGCTTAATCGCCCACTATTTGATTTGTTAAAACCTGAAGAGTTTGGGATTGAACTTAGTGAAACTTTTCAAATTCATCCTGAACAATCTACAAGTGCCTTGGTTGTTTATCATCCTAATGCAACATACTATAATATTTAAGGGTACTTCTAAAAACCCTTAGGTAAAGTTATAGAGTAAGAAAATTACTATTTAGCATTTAACTTATTGTAAAGATTATCTTCTTCAAAAGAAATTCTCTCGCCTAAAACACCAACTAATTCATTAAAAGTTTTAAAAAAATCTTCATCTAAAATAGCTTCTTTGTCCGTATATTTAGTCAAAAAATCCATTAACACCATTTTAATGCCTTGAAAAGATCGTCTGAAATCATCTGCAAGTTTTTTTGTCTCACTATCCACTCTTTTATCATCTTTCAATAATCTATATAACCCTATATCCTCTTCCATGAGATGTCTGACGGTTAAGTTGTTAAGCTTAATAAGCTCTTTTTTTGCAACTTTAAGATTGTGGGTAGAATACCCTGCGATAACCTTATGGGCAAGAACTACAATTTGTTCATGATCCTCACTCCACTGTTTAACCAGTTTTTGATTTTTAGATGAAAAGAATGAAAAAAACATATTAAACTCCAATTTCCACAAATTATATCTAAATATCAATAAAAAAACTATCTTCTCCTATAACTAAGAGCCTCTAAAATGTGTTTCTTCTCAATCACATCACTAGAATCCAAATCAGCTATCGTTCTTCCAACTTTCTGCATTTTTTTAATACTTCTAAAACTAAGTGAAAATCTATCTATTGCCATATCTAAAGTGTTTTTTGCCTCATCATCCATAATACAAAACTGTTCTATTTCTTTATCACTAAGTTTTGCATTGAAACTTTTTTGTCCCCTCTCTCTAGCAAATATATGAGATTGCACTACCATTTTATGAAGTTCTTTTGAGTTGTAACTAGACTTGTCATTTCTGTTAACATTTTGCATAACAACATTTATATCTACTCTATCCAAAAATGGATCAGAAAGCCTATTTTTATATCTTTGAATCTCAAGTTCTGAACATCTGCACTCTTTAGTTTCATTTAAAAGATTCCCACAAGGACACGGATTCATGGCACCTACAAAAAGAAAATCTGCTGGATACTCCACTTTGGAATTTACTCTTGATATTCTTATGCGGTTATCTTGCATCGGTTCTCTTAAAGCCTCTAAAATATTTTTTGAAAAGTGAGGAAGTTCATCAAAAAACAGAATTCCTTTATTCGCCAATCCTACTTCACCAATCTGAGCCTTGTGAGAACCTCCACCAAATACACTCGCTAAAGTTGAACTATGATGTGGACTTCTCATATTTCTGTGAGGTTTAAAATCTGGCTCAACCAAATCCAAAGCCTGAAGTTTAGCAACATCCAAAATATCATCGTTGTTCATTGGTGGTAAAATATATCTAAGCCTCTTTGCTATCATACTCTTGCCACATCCGGGGCTTCCCTCAAACAAAATATTATGAAATCCACAGGCTGAAATAAGAGCAGCTCTTTTTGCTACCTCTTGACCCTTAACATCAGCAAAATCTTCAGCATACTCCTTGATATAATAAAATTTCTCATCTGCAATCTCATAAAATGGATAATCAATACTGCCCTGCTTTATAGTAGGAGTTGCAATTGCCTGATTTTTCAATAGACCTATCGCCTCTTGCAATGTTTTTACTCCGTAAAACTCGATATTTGGGATTTTTGACAGCTTAGACAAACTAGCATATGGGACTATAGCTTTTTGCACAAGTTTTTGATTTGCAAGAGAGAGCATTAGGGGATAAAGTTGTATATTTTCTTTTACAGCACCATCAAGTCCCAATTCACCAAATATAAACCACTCGTTTAAATCTTCTTCTAGAGAGTCTAGTGCAATTAAAAGAGCAATACTTAAATCAAACTGACTACCCTCTTTACGAATATCACTAGGTGCTAAATTTATTGTGATTCTTTTTGGAGGGAAAGAGAATTCATTGCTAAGAAGTGCCGATTTACAACGCTCTTTAGCCTCTGATATAGCAGTAGAGGCCATACCAACTATACTAAAAGAGGGCAATCCCTTTGTAAGAGTTGATTCAACAAGAACAACTTTGGCATCAAGCCCCTCATATGTTGCACAATTCACACTTTTCATAATTTCAACCTAATTTAGAATTGAACTATTTTATCTGATTTATTTAATGTGGGATAATAATATGGCAAAATGCCATATTATTTAGAGTTTTTCTTCTCTTTTTGAGCTTTTTTATACTCTTTTTCAAACTTCTTTCTGCGAGAATAAGATAATTTATCTATAAAAAGAATACCGTTGAGATGATCACACTCATGCTGAATAGCTATGCTTAAAAGCCCCTCTGCATTAAGGTTTTTACTGTTTCCATCTCTATCTTGATAGCTTAAACTAATAGTATCAAATCTCTTAATATCTTCATAAAAACCGGGAACGCTAAGGCATCCCTCTTGATAAGTTGTATCTCCATTTTTATATGTAATGACTGGATTTATTATCTCCATAAGATTATCTTTTGACTGCTCACCTTCTTCATCTGGGATACTTAAAATAAGCACCTCTTTAGCTATTGCTACTTGAATTGCAGCTAAACCAATTCCGTTGGAACTCATCATCATATCATACATAGCATCCAAAAGTTTGTACAAATCGGCATCAAATCTTTCAACCTTAGAAGATTTTTCTCTTAATCTTTTATCTGGATACTCTACTATATTTAGTTTCATAAACTATCTTCTCTCCCCTACAACAGCCTGCTCCCTCAGTGAAACAGCAAAATCTATATTTTTCTTACTATATGCCTTTTCGACACCGTTCATAGCACTAACTACTATCTCTTCTACTGAATAGAGAGTATCAATATCTGTAATTCCTATAGATATTTTCAGACGAACTTCTCTATCTGCTAGAAAAAAGTTACTATTTGCTACCAAGTCACACAACCTTTCACTTGCTTTTTTGGCACTATCAATATCTGTATGTTTTAAAAGCATGGCAAAAATACCGTTACCATAGTGAGCAACAATATCACTTCTTCGAGAAGTTTTTAACAAAAGTCTGGCTATTGTTCTTATCATCAGAGTAATAGCTTTCTCATTGTTAATACTATCTATAAGTTCACGCGAAAGTTCTATCATTATAAGTGAACTTTTATGATTAAATTCATTTATAAGTTCCATCTCTTGCTCTATCTTACTCATCAAATATCGTTTATTATAAACACCGAATTTATTATCAAATATAGTCTCATTTTCTACATTTTTAACTATAGTTGCTGTCTCATCGTAAAGTATTTTCATTTGAGAATTTTGCTTTTTTAAGATAGAATTTAGTTTATTTATGTCTCCATCTAGCGAAGCTATAATGCTTATCGTAGATTTAGAATCTGAAATTTCACTCAATTCTTGTTTTCTTTTATCTAAAATCTTAGTCATCAAACTCATATTTTTATAAAGATTGGCAGTAACACCTAAAATATTTTTTACAGAAGAGAAACCTTGTTTTAAGCTATGTTCAAGCATAATAGTACTCTCATCATCATTATTTTCTTCAAGTTCTAAGATAGAGAGTATCTGCTTGCGAAGAGATTCACTTTTATCTTCTAAAAGTCTGTCAAAATAGAGAGAAAAATTATTTGGAGTTGGTGGTAAATTATCTGAGATTAATACACTCAAAACTTCTTTTGAGTAAATTTCTAAATCACTTGACGGTTCATCCATATTTAAAATGGAAGACCCCGATGATTTAGCAGGAGGGTTTACATCATTTATATTTCTACGATTTCTACTTCTTAAAGTTCCTGCCATGTTCTCTTTCCTTACTCTTTATCGTTTTTAACTAAAACCTCATCAATCATGCCATACTCTTGAGCCTCATGAGCACTCATAAAGTTATCACGATCAGTGTCTTTTTCTACTTTTTTAACACTTTGACCTGTATTTTTTGCTAAAATTGAATTTAACTCAGCTTTCATACGAAGAATTTCCTCTGCTTGAATCGCTATATCCGTAGCCTGACCTTGAGCACCACCCAAAGGCTGATGAATCATAATTCTAGCGTGAGGAAGGGCATATCTCTTACCTTTTTCACCACTAGATAACAAAAAAGCTCCCATTGATGCAGCTTGACCTACGCAAATAGTGGCAACATCAGAGCGAATATAATTCATTGTATCAAAAATAGCCATTCCAGCAGTAACAACTCCACCAGGGGAGTTGATATAAAAATATATATCTTTCTCTGGGTCTTCTGCTTCTAAAAATAGAAATTGTGCAACTATTGTAGAAGCAACTTGATCATTAACCTCTCCACTTAACATAACAATTCTATCTTTTAAAAGACGAGAGTAAATATCATAAGAGCGTTCACCACGCCCTGTTTTTTCAACTACATAAGGAATATAACTCATTTTCTATGCCTCTTTCATCTTTGCATTAAGAAGTTTGCTAAGAACTTTATCTTCAACCATTGACATCTGAATAGCAGGTAGATAACCAGCCTCTTTATAATGATCATAAGCTGCTTTAGGATCTTGACCTGTCTGCATCGCTTCAAAATAGATAGCTTGCATAATCTCTTGCTCTTCAACTTTAATATCTTCCCCAGCAGCTAAAGTATCAATAATAAAAGTAGCTCTCACACTTCTTACAGCGTCATCACGAAAAGTTTCACGAAGCTCACTTAATTTATCTGTATTTTCACGAAGTTCTTTAATCTCATCTTCACTCATAGTTCCAGCTGCTTTATTCAGAGCCATATCTATCTCTTGTTCAACAACAAATTCCGGTAAATCAAACTTAAAGCTTTCAACGAAAGAGTCTAAAAGAGCCGGTTTTAACTCATCATTATAAAGTTTCCCCAGTTTTTCATTATCTATCTGAGTTTTAATTTGAGTCTTTAAACTCTCTACAGTAGCATCTTCTTGACCAGGAAGTAATTTCTTAGCTAACTCATCATCAATCTCAACATCATCTTTAACTTGAATCTGATTAATTTTTACTTTAAACTCAGCATCTTTACCAGCTAACTCTTTTCCACCATAGTTTTCAGGGAAAGTAACTTTAACAACTACTTCTTCATCTCTTTTAACACCAATAAGCTGATCTTCAAAACCTGGAATAAATTGACCTGAACCTAAAAGAAGAGCGAAGTCTTTAGCACTGCCACCCTCAAAAAGTTCACCGTCAATTGAACCCTCAAAGTCGATTACAGCTGTATCTCCCTCTTTCATCTTACGATTTCTTTTAATATCTACAAGTGGTGCTTGAGATTCTGCAAGTTCTTTGATTCTAGCATCAACATCCTCATCATTTACAACAGGTTTATCAAACTCTTTAACCATTGCAGCATAGTCACCCATATCTATCTCTGGTTTCATTGCAACTTTTACAGTTACCTCTATCTTATCATCACTCTTATCGAATTGTGAAACATTTGGCTCACCAATCAACGATTCATTTGCGATACCCAAATCATCTAAACCTTTATTAAGTACATCACGAAGTGCTTCGGCTTCTGCATCTTGAACCAGTTTTTCACCATACTGTTTTTTAACCACAGAAACTGGAACTTTACCTTTTCTGAAGCCTTGAACACTTGCAGTTTTTGCTAAACTCTTAGCAATCTTATCTAGGTTTGCATTAACCTCATCCATTGAGATTGTAGCTTTAATCTCAGCATTTGCACCATCGATTTTATTTGATTTGATTTCCATCAATTTCCTTTGTTTTTTCATTCTGTAGTTTTATAACTATTATTTTCGGCAATAATATCTAAAATCTGCTTTTAATTAGCTTTTGCACCAAGTCGGTTTAAAATTTAAAAAAATTATCCAAACAACAGCAATATCTATCATCACATCAGCAAAATTAAATACAGCAAAGTTAAATCCACAGTGCCAATAGACCATATCTACTACACCACCATGAACAAATCTGTCATAAACATTTGAAAAAGCACCGCCCAACATAAGCCCCACAGGAAAGGCATAACATACTTTTTTTAGATAGATTATATAGATTAAAATCCCACTAACCATCACCAACTGAATATATTTTAGCCACTCATCCAAAAATGCCAACATTGAAAATGCAACACCTTTATTGTAAACTAAAATCAAATCAATACACTCAGTATAGTAACGAAAACCATCTACAAAAAGCATCTTTATATTTTGGTCTATTATAAAGATACCTGCCATACTAAAGAGGAGTATTATACTAAGGCGAATATGTTTAGGCATTCAGAGCTTTTTGAAAAAATTCAATCATATCAGCCATAAGAGAGTTCATTTTTTTACCCTCTCTGCACTCAAGTAAAACTCTTAATTTATTTTCAGTTCCTGAGTAGCGAATAAGATGACGAATATTCAGCTCATCAAGCTCTTTTAGTTTAGAATCTAAACCGACTATTTTATCGAGTGGTTTTTTCATTTTAATATTTATATTTACTAATTTTTGTGGATATAGTTTAAATGGACGAAGAACCTCTGATGCTTTTTTCTTAGTATCTATCAGTAGTGCCAATGTTTGAAGTGCAGAGACCAACCCATCTCCTGTTTTTGCAAAATCACTCATAATCACATGCCCACTCTGCTCACCACCGAAATTAATACCCTCTCTTTTCATAATCTCTAGAACATTTTTATCACCAACAGCAGAACGAAATAGTTTCAAACCTTTTGACTCCATAAAATCTTCCAAACCTTGATTACTCATAACAGTTGAAACGATTCCTCCACCTTTTAAAAGAGTTTTATCATTCATATATGAACCAAGGGCACCTAAAAGTTGATCTCCATCTACAACTTCACCCTTTTCATCCACCACCACAAGTCTATCAGCATCTCCATCAAGTGCAATTCCCAAATCTGCTCTAAACTTAACTACACTATCACACAGATTTTTTGTATGAAGAGCTCCGCAACCCTCGTTAATATTAAACCCGTCTGGCTTATTATGAAGAATAATTACATCAGCACCAAGCTCTTCCAAAACTGTTGGACCAACTTTATATCCGGCTCCATTTGCTGTATCCAAAACCACTCTCATACCTTGAAGGGTAAGTTCTCTGGGAAATGAATTTTTCAACTGTATAATATATCGTCCGATTACATCATCTATTCTTTTAGCTTTACCAATATTTTTAGCTGTAACCTGAGCATCTAAAAGCAGTTCTTCATTTTGATATATATCTTCTATCTCTTTTTCAACTTTAGCAGACAACTTGTCTCCGTGAGCATTAAAAAACTTTATACCATTATCTTCAAATGAGTTATGAGAAGCACTAATCATTATTCCGGCATCACATCTCATATTTTCAGTAATAAAAGCTATGGCAGGAGTAGGCATCGGTCCAATCTCAATTACATCATATCCAATAGCTGTTAAACCACTGACAATAGCATTTTCAATCATATAGCCACTTCTTCTAGTATCTTTACCTATTAAAATTTTATTAGTAGTAGAGTGTGCTTTAAAATATATTCCGGCAGCCATCGCAACTTTCATGGCAAGTTCGGCACTTAAAAAAGATCCGGCTTCCCCTCTTACTCCATCAGTTCCAAATAATTTCATTATATTTCCTATATCAAAGTCCAATATTTTAACATAATAATACAAAAAAGATAAAATATTTCATTTTCACTCTCTCTTTAACTTAACTTTAATTATGTTTAAGCTATTATTT
>JAGHAW010000017.1 GCA_021161305.1 Sulfurimonas sp. | reverse complement strand
GTCATCATAATATTCACAGACAAATCGCTTTTAAAATTGGTGATGAAGGTGAAAACAAGGCAGTTGTTAATGCCAAACTTATAGAGCAGAGATGTCCATTTGTAAAAGCCATCGCTCATGAGTGTGACTTTAAAGAGTGGAGTGAAAAAAATATAGAAGTTGATTTAATCATTGACGGAACTGATAACCTTCCCGTTCGTTCTGACATAAACAGCTATGCAAAGAGTAAAAACCTGCCTTGGATATATGGAAGCGTTGAAGCCTTTAATGGTCAAGTATGTTTTTTAGATGAATCCTCTTTTGATGATGTTTTTAAAATTTCAAATCACACACCAGCCGGAATAGCCGCTCCAATGGTTATGCATATAGCATCACTCCAAGCAAACTTGGCACTTAGATATTTAGCTGATTTAAGTGTTAAAAAAGACAGACTCTACTACCTCTTTTTCAGTGACGATGGCGAGTTAATTACTCAAAAGTTTGGATTGCCAAAGGCTTAATTCAACTTCAACCCTGAATATCCATTTGATACTTAACACAAAAAGCCATAAAAACAGAAGTGGCATAATAATACTTTGAACAATAAATATAGTGATAAGTGAGATAATTTTTTTCGATGCTTCTTCTATACTCTCTTGCAAAGAATCAAGTTGCTGTGAAACATTTAACTGTGATTTTATCTCTTGATATTTAGAACTTATATCTAACTCATACCATTTACTACTTTTTTTCTTTGCTTCCTCTGACTCTTTTGAGTCAATAATTTCTCTATTTTTACTCTGCATCTCTTCTAGTTTAGTTTTGGTCTTTTCAATCACTCTACTAGAATCTACATACTCAGGCTTTAAAATAGAGTTATAAAAAACTTCAGAACTATATACAAACGCAACTGCCCCAAATCTAAGCACTAAAAACAGAATCAAAATTCTAAGTGAAAAGATAAATATTTTAGGATTTTGCAATCTTTTTTGCCACATCAAAAAGAGTGAAACAACTACACTTAAAGCTATCACAACTTGTAAGAAAATCTTTGTACTTAAAACTAAAAGCAGTTTCTGAATCCCCAATGAAACGGAAGCAGCCAGCATCACCCAAGAGAATCTTTCGACCATATCATTAAAGGGGTCAAGCACCTCTCCAACACTGAAATTCAACCCAACTCCAACTGGTGTAAATGACAACTCAGTTCCTTGAATCAGAGAAATTATCGCATTTAAACCTTTTGCCAAACCAAAAGCCATCATAGCCCTCTCAAATGCTTCGTCATGAAGTTTCATAGCCCCTTCATCAAAGCCAATAGTCAGACTCAAAGCTAAGATTAAAATCAACAAAACTGATACAAAAATTTTCATTAACCCACCTCTTATACATTTTGGATATAATAACGCGATTATATAAAGGCACAAAACTATGAATTTTGAACCATATCCATTTGAAAAATTAAACAACTTACTTAAAAACATTATACCTAATCCTGCTTATAAACCATCAGCTTTAACTATTGGTGAGCCTCAGTTTGAAACACCTGATTTTATTCAAGAATCACTCTCGAACAACACAAACCTACTAAAAAAATATCCTAAAACTTCTGGTGAAGCAGATTTAAGAAAGGCTCAAAGAGAGTTTTTCAAAAGAAGATTCAACACTGAGCTTAGTGATGCTCAAATCATTCCAACATTTGGAACTCGTGAAGTACTTTTTAACTTTCCTCAATTTTTACTTTTTGATGTGAAAGAGCCTGTAATGGCATTTACAAATCCATTTTATCAGATTTATGAGGGTGCTGCTATTGCCACTCGTGCTAAAACTATCCATCTAAATCTCAATGAAAAAAACAACTTTAAACCTGAAATAGATGAAGACGAATTAAGCAAATGTGACTTGGTAATTTTAAACTTTCCAAACAATCCAACTTCATCTGTTTTAACTCTTGATGAGCTTGGCATGTGGGTTAAACTGGCTCTGAAATATAACTTTGTTTTACTGAATGATGAGTGCTATAGTGAGATTTACACAGACAAACCTATCCCATCACTGCTTGAAGCTTCTTGGCATGTAGGAAATGAGAGTTTTAAAAATGTTTTAATTATCAACTCAATCTCCAAACGCTCTTCAGCACCGGGACTAAGAAACGGTTTTATTGCCGGTGATGAAGATATTTTAAGAGAGTATATGAAGTATAGAACTTATATTGGTTGTGCTTCACCTATTCCACTTCAAAGTGCAGCGGCAGAGGCTTGGTTGGATGAGGCTCATGTAGAGGTTTCAAGAGAGATTTATAAAAAAAACTTTGAGATTGCAAAAGAGATTTTAGGTACAGAGATTCCAGCTGCTACATTTTACATCTGGCTAAAAGTTCCACGAGCCATAGACTTTACAACAAAACTTTATGAAAAGTACAATGTAAAAGTGCTTCCGGGAGAATTTTTAGCAAGAGAAGATTCCAAAGGTGAAAATCCGGGAAAAGATTACATTAGAATCGCATTAGTGGAAAATGAAGAAAAAACAAGAGAAGCATTAAGCAGAATC